>NZ_JACJSM010000007.1 GCF_014698145.1 Oscillatoria sp. FACHB-1406
GAAGCACTAGCTCAAGCTTATGCTCAAGTGACTGAGCAGGATTTTCGTAACTGGTTTACACATTGCTGTTACTGTACCTCACTCACGTGAAAAACGCTATACAATTGAAAAAAAGAAGTTGTATTCTGAAAATGTATCGCTCGTTGATAACAATATAAACTTGTTAAAAGCTATGAAAATTGTTATTGAAGAAATTGTTAAGAAGCTTAATTTGTTGCCCGATATCAAAATATTCAAGGTTTTAAAGTTTATTGATTCTTTAACTTTGAATGCAAGAGAATTAGGAGGGCAGGAACTCGAACAGCCTCCTTCTCAAGAAAATGAAACATTTGAATCGCTAGCCGATTGTCTTGCTGAGGAGTTTCAATTGTACGCTGGAGTGACTATTCCTCTTTTATCGGATTACGCGGTGAGTCGAGCGGGAATTTATGAGGAGCATCCTTGAGCGCAGTGTATTTAGTAGATACCAATGTTTTATTGCGGTTTGCCGATCGCTCTCATCCGCTTCATCCCTCAATTAGAATTGCTGTCCGAAAGCTTTGTCAAGATGGACATACCCTCATAATTGCGTCTCAAAATTGTGTTGAATTTTGGAACGTTATTACTCGTCCTGTCGAGCGGAATGGATTTGGCTTAACACCTTCTGATGCCGATCGACTGTTGCAACTGATTGAACGCTTGTTTCCTGTATTACCCGACAGTTCGGGAGTTTACCAAGAATGGCGCAGGCTAGTCGTCAGGTTTGGAGTTTCAGAAGTTCAAGTTCATGATGCTCGGTTGGTTTCGATAATGAAAGTCAATGCAATCTCGTATATTCTCACTCTCAATGCAGAAGATTTTAAGCGATACAGTTCAGAAGGAATTACGGCAGTGACACCCGAAGACGTTGTGAGAGAAATTGGCTAATCCTAACTGTATACTGAATTGGCAATTATTTTGCTCTTCATTGGCATGACCTTAGACTCCATCTGGAACGCCGAGCAGAGTCCGATCGAAATTGAGGAATTCGCGATCGCGCTCTACGCCCAAACCCTCGATCCCAAAATCGCTCAACCCGACTTCCTGCGCTTCAGCGGCATTATTCCCGCCGACTGGGGACTAAAAGCCGCGCCCATTCTCCAAGATAACCTCACCCAAATCGCCTTCGATAGCGGCGTAACCCTCCTCGCTCAACCGCGCACAGTCAGTTTTTCAGAAGCGATCGCCACTAAAACGCCGTCCGCCCTAGAAGTCCCCGAACTCGCGCGCCGTTACGTCGAAAAACTGCCGAATATTCCCTATCAAGCCCTCTCCATCAACCCGAAACTGATGATCGGCTTTCCTCAACAACCCGAAGCCGCACGCGAATTCGTCCTCACCAAACTGCTCGCGGCGGGAGCTTGGCGGGAGTTTGGTATCGCTCAACCGCGCGCCAACGTTAATCTAATTTACCAACTCGAGCGCGCCCAACTGCAACTCGCGATCGAAGAAGTCCGCGTGCAACAGCCCTCGGGGGACGTAATCGCCGCCCTACTGTTTTCCGGAAGCTTCAACTACGCCATCGAAGGCGAAACCAGCGCGATCGTCCAAGCCCAACTCCAACAACAACTTGACAATTGGGCAACAGATTTAGACACTTTTAGACAGCTAGTGCGCAAACAATTTCTGGGCAGTTCGGATCGCATCTTTCCGAACAACCTTCTGTAACAAATTATCATGGTGCTGTCAGTCTTCCAGCCTTTCTGGTTTATCAAAACTAATAAGCAAGCCATAATCGAAATCCCCTTAAAGCGGTAGTCGCTGATGACCGATAACCGAGAACTGCAATGACCTACACTGCCTCTACCCTCCAAGCCTTCCTGGCAGAACGGACTCCCTTCGGCGACTTGCCCCCAGCCGTCTTAGAGCAGGTTGCCGAACGCTTGCAACCCCTGCGCTACCGGATGGGGCAAACGATCGCGCTGCGCGAAAAAATGCCCGATAGCCTCATTTTGCTCTACCAAGGTCAAGCGCGCCTCCTCGGTTACGAACCCGCCACCCAAATGCCGATCGCGCTGCAACTGCTCGAACCGGGCGAAATTATCGGTTTAGCGGGGCTAATACGCGGTGTCCCCTGCGAAACCGCGATCGCATCTACCGAATCCGTCGGCTTCAGTCTCAGCACCCAAGACTTCTTCAAACTCCTGCGCGATTACCCCGAATGGTCTTCCTACCTCCAATCCCGCCCCTACCTCATCGAAATCTTTGAAATCCTCGCTCGTCAAGAAGCCCTCGAAGCCCTAGGGGCAGCCCAACTCAAAACCATTGCCCTCAAAGCCGACCGCCACGCCCGCATCTACTCAATCGAACCCCGCCAATCCGTCACCTCCGAACTCAACGGCGATTGTCTTTGGTTCCTCAGTAGCGGTAGCCTCGGCGACCTGCCCTCGGGCAGTTGTATCAATGTCGAAGCCGAACGCGCGCCCCTGCGCGTCACTGGCAACCGCCCCGCCCGCCTGCTGGGGCTGCGCGAGAGCGATCTCGTCGTCGAAGACGAACCCTCACCCGCCGAACCCGCGCCCCCCGAAGATATCACCGCCCCTCTCGATACCAGTTTTACCCCCGTTCCCTACGCGCCCGACCCCGTTATCGACCTCGACGCTTCCCCTCGCGCCGAACCCGCTCGAGAGCAACGCAGAGGGCGATATCCCTTCGTGCGCGGTGGCAGTTCCTTGGAGGTCGGTCTCGCCTGCTTCCAAATGCTCTGCCAATACTTCCAAATCCCCTTCCGGCGAGAAGTCTTGCGCCGCGTCCTCGCCGACCAACTGCAACGCAACGGCAGTTTATCGCTCTATTTCTGCGGTGCAGTGGCGGAACTGCTGGGCATTAACGCTCAACTGATGGATGTTCCGGCGCGGGCGATGACGCGACTGCAAACCCCTGCTTTAGTGATGTGGCAGGATAGTTTAGCGATTCTTTATGAAATTAGCGATCGCGCCTGCGTCATTGCCGTTCCCGAAATTGGGATTCTCCGCCGCAAACCTGCCGATTTCCTCGAAACTTGGGGCAATCGCGGTCAAGTTCTACTCCTCCAACCCACCAAAGAAACCCCCCAAGAACGTTTCGGTTTGAGTTGGTTTTGGCCCTCAATCTGGCGCTACCGCATTGTTTTGCTCGAAGTGTTTATCGCCTCTTTCTTCGTGCAACTTTTCGGGCTAGCCAACCCCTTAATCGTTCAAATTATCATCGATCAGGTCATTGTTAAAAATACCCCCGATCTCTTACAAAGTTTGGGGTTATT
The DNA here is from genome assembly GCF_014698145.1 of Oscillatoria sp. FACHB-1406. Classification (NCBI taxonomy): domain Bacteria; kingdom Bacillati; phylum Cyanobacteriota; class Cyanophyceae; order Oscillatoriales; family Oscillatoriaceae; genus Oscillatoria; species Oscillatoria sp. FACHB-1406. Next base: position 3,260 of record NZ_JACJSM010000007.1, read on the forward strand.
TCTAATCGTGGTTGCCTTCCTCGAAGCCCTCCTTTCCACCCTACGAACGTATCTTTTTGTCGATACTACCAATCGCATCGACCTCGGTTTGGGATCGGAAATTATCGACCATTTAGTACGCTTACCCTTACGTTACTTCGAGCGCCGTCCGGTTGGGGAAGTCGCCAGTCGCGTCAACGAACTCGAAAATATTCGGTCTTTCCTCACTGGAACGGCTTTAACCGTCGTTCTCGACTCGATTTTTTCGGTGGTCTATATCGTCGTTATGGTTATCTATAGCTGGAAGCTAACGCTTGTGGCTTTAGCGGCGATTCCAGCTTTTATCTTACTAACGTTACTCTTATCGCCTACCATCCGCTCTCAAATTCGGGCTAAAGCCGAACGCAATGCCGAAACCCAAGCTTATTTAGTCGAAGTTACCTCCGGAATTCAAACCGTTAAGGCGCAGAATATCGAATTGCGATCGCGCTGGCAATGGCAAGAACGCTACGCCCGCTACGTTTCCGCTGGCTTTAAAACCGTTATTACTTCTACCTTTGCCCAATCGGCTAACAACTTCTTTAACAAATTCTCCGGTCTTGTCGTTCTCTGGGCGGGTGCATTCCTCGTTCTCGAAGGTAAACTTTCCCTCGGAGAACTGATCGCTTTTCGCATCATCGCCGGTTACGTGACCTCGCCCTTATTGCGCCTCGCCCAACTCTGGCAAAACTTCCAGGAAGTCGGGCTATCTTTGGAACGTTTGAGCGATATTGTCGATACGCCCCAAGAAGCGGAAGCCGATCGCAATAATATCCCTCTCCCCGCGATTTCCGGCGCGATTAAGTACGAAAATGTAACCTTCCGCTTTAAAGCCAATACTGCCCCCCAGTTAGTTAACGTCAACCTCGAAATTCAACCCGGTCAATTTGTCGGGATTGTCGGACAAAGCGGCGCGGGCAAAAGTACGCTCGTGAAGTTACTTGCACGCCTTTATAATCTCGAAACCGGACGTATTTTTATCGATGGTTACGATATTGCCAAAGTTGAGTTATATTCGCTGCGGCGGCAAATTGGTGTCGTTCCTCAAGATACTTTACTGTTTGATGGAACCGTGCAAGATAATATTGCGATTAATAATCCCGATGCGAGTACCGATGAAATTATCGAAGCGGCACAAATTGCCGCCGCTCACGATTTTATTATGGGATTGCCGAATGGATATAATACCCGCGTTGGGGAGCGCGGGGCGGGGCTTTCTGGGGGACAGAGACAGCGAATCGCGATCGCGCGCACAATCCTGCAAAGCCCGGAAATGGTCGTTCTCGACGAAGCCACCAGCGCCCTCGATTACACCACCGAACGGCAACTTTGTTCCAACCTCGCCGAAGCATTTGCCGAACGCACTGTTTTATTTGTCACTCACCGTCTCGCTACCATTAAGAATGCCGATATCATCGTCATGATGGATAAAGGGGCTGTCGTTGAAGTCGGTTCTCACGACGATTTAATGGGATTGCGCGGGCGATATTATTCCTTGTATCAGCAACAAGAAGCCGCGCGATAAAACCCACTACTCCTCATCCTTAGAGCGGGTCAGAGAGCAAACGCAATTAATTTTTAATGGATTATTTTGAATCACTTTACCCACCCCTAAACTTCGGCGAGCATTGCTGATTTAAAATTCTCTCTTTAACTTAAAGAAATTGCAGCAATTCCCACCCGACGACTCTTGCCCCCAGTCTTTCTTCGTCGCAGCGCGCACCTTGACTATAATGCCTATAATAGGAAGAACGACCCGGATTTAACTGGAGTGTTTTATATGGTTTCATCAGAACTCATCTCGACCTTGAAAAAGCTAAGTCGTTCGGATAAATTTCAGATCGTGCAAATCCTCATTTCGGAACTCGCACAACAAGAATCAGAACTAATTCAGCCCAACCAATCATATCCAATCTGGTCGCCCTACGATGCGTTTGAGGCAGCAGATACGATGTTGAAAGTGTTAAATGCAGCTAAGTAGGAAGGCATAAAAAAAGTTAATAAGATATGTAGGGGCGGGTTTACCTCACATTTCTGTATACACACGAGCGACTCGATGGGAAAACCCGCCCCTACTTGTTCACTTCTCCCGCTCCGCGAGAAGCGATGCACCGAGGACTTGGATGAATTGGTTGTTTAAATTGGTGCGTTACGGCGCAGATTCAAATCTGCTTTTTTAAAAAACTTACTCGCACCTAGCGCACCCTACTAATGTTATCTTTTTCCTTTATACCGAAAATTGGATTTTCAGTATCTTCTTTCCAGCGTTGAGGATTTTCCAGAACGTATTGTCGAATTTGTTCTAAGGCGCGTTCGTCGCGAATAATATGTTCGTAATAGTTGCGCTGCCAAACCGGAACATTCCGCATTTTACGCATTTGATTAATGCGACGCGCAGAAAAGGTTTTAAAACCCCGCACAATCTCGCTTAAACTCTTGGCTTTTGGGGTTATAACATCGGTTAATTCAATAATACCATGAAGATGGTTTGGCATAATTGTAAAAACATCTAATTTCACTCGCTCGTGATGGCGTTCCAAATTTTCCCAGAAAGTTTTAACCGTTTTTCCATAGAGGTTTAAGTGCATTTCTCCATTCACGATTTCGCCGAAAAGAGGTTCGCGATTGTGAAGGCATAGCGTCAGAAAATAGGCACCGGGCGACGCATAATCGTATCCCGGCAGGCGAATCGAACGACGATGGTGAATTTCTGGGTTATACCGCGTGGGTTTGGACATTGGTAGGGGCAGGTTTACCTAAAATCTCTGGTTTCATTTTATCAAATTCATTTGAAAACCTGCCCCTCGCCTTGATGAAACCGAAAAATTGGGCGGGTTTTTAGATTCGATTTGGCACGGGGGAACGATAGGTTTTGGATAAACCCGCCACTACCAATTGCCGGGATTATTCCTTGAAATCGGAAAATTGGGCGGGTTTTTAGATTCAATTTGGCGAGGGGGAACAATAGGTTTTGGATAAACCCGCCCCTACGAATAAAAAAATTTCGCGCTTCGCGCGATGGCAGAGGGTGAGGATTTTGTTCTCTAGTTTAACGCCTGCAAGCAAGCGCGCGCTCCTGCCATAATTTCTATAATCAAGAGACGACCTGGATTTAACTGGAGTGTTTTGTATGGTTTCATCAGAACTCATCTCGACCTTGAAAAAGCTGAGTCGTTTGGATAAGTTTCAGATCGTGCAAATCCTCATCTCGGAACTCGCACAACAAGAATCAGAACTAATTCAGCCCAACCAATCTTATCCAATCTGGTCGCCCTACGATGCGTTTGAGGTAGCAGATACGATGTTGAAAGTTTTAAATGCAGCCAAAGCTGAAGACGATGCCTAACTCCGAGCCATATCCATCCAAAAGTTTCTGAATCAGCCTATTTTTAGGGAAGGGGAGAACTCAAAGATAAAAATATTTGTGCGTTGGTCGATCCAATGATTGCCAGTGATTGCCAGAAGGTGGCAGGATATGGCATAAAAGACAGATTCCTCCATCCCGGACGCAGAAGTTAATCTTTATTAAGATTTCGATCGCATCGAGTCCTTTGCGGTTTGTCATATTGTAATGAAGATCGTTCGTCGAGTCGCAGAATAACGCATTATTATGAATAAACCACGGTCGCAAAACTCCCTCAGAAATCGCTTGCTCCCCCAGCAGCACGATCGCGCCGAAATTGCCAGCGATCGCGAATCGACTTCTTTTTTCGAGCCTTACAACTCTAGCGCGATCGATGCCTTCGATCGCCCTGTCGTCCTGCGTCAGTCCCCCGCTTGGTCGCGCGCTATCGTCTGGACGATCGTCGGCGTGGTAACGTTGGGCGTAACCTGGGCTTACTTTACTAAAATCGAACAGGTGATTCCCGCCCAAGGTCAACTCAAACCGGAAGGAACGGTTAAGGAAGTTCAAGCGCCACAAGAAGGGGTGGTACAGGCAGTCTACGTCGAAGACGGTCAGCCCGTCGAACCGGGAGATTTATTGGTTCGCTTCGATTCGAGCGCCGAACTCGCAAAAGTCGATGCGATGAAGAAGCAGCGCGAGGCGTTGAACAAGGAAAACCAACTCTATCGCAGTTTACTCTCCTCGCCCGGTAGTGCGAGCTTACAGACAAGCTTAGCGAGTTTGAAACTGCCGCCGCAAATTCTCGCCCTCACTAGCGATCGCGAAGCATTAGTGCGGGAAAATCAGACCTTTCGCGCGCAATTAGCCGGAACGCAAGGCGAAGATGCGGCGCGCGTTCGTGCTGCTCGTGTGGAAGCGGAATCTCGCCGTCGCGCGTCAGATTTAGAAGTGGCACAAATTCGCCAGCAGTTGATTCAAACTCAGGTGAAGATTGCCGACGCGCGATCGCAACTCGCCACGCAACAAGAGGTTGCAGAACGGTTGCGGGGACTGTCCGAAGAAGGCGCGATCGGACAATTACAATACATCGAACAAAAACAAAAAGTTCAAACCCAACAAGCGGAAATTAACCAGTTACAGGAAGAAGCAAAGCGCTTGCAACTCGATATCGCTCAAGGACGCGAAGAAACTGTCGTTACTGTAGCGAAGACGGAAAACGATTTGCGCGATCGCATTGCAGCGAATGAAAAACGGATGACTGAAATTGACAGTCAATTTTCTCAATCCGTTCTTCAAATTATCACGAGCAATGAAAAGCAACTCACCGAACTCAACGGACAGATTAGCTCCGCCGAACAAACCTTAAAATATAAAGAATTGCGCGCCAAAGAAGCGGGAACGGTGTTTGACTTAAAAGCCCACGCTGGCTCGGTCGCCAATCCGACAACCCCTTTAATGAGCATCGTCCCGAATCAAAAGCTCGTAGCGGAAGTATTTATTACTAATAAAGATATCGGTTTCGTGCGAGAAGGTCAGAAGACAGATGTCAGAATCGATTCTTTCCCCTTCAGCGAATTTGGCGATATTAAAGGCGAAGTGATTTCTATCGGTTCGGATGCCCTGCCGCCCGATGAAGTGCATCGCTTCTACCGCTTTCCGGCTAAAATCCGCTTAGACGAACAAGTATTGAAGGTGAAAGAGCGGCAAATTCCTTTACAATCTGGGATGGCGGTGAGCGTTAATGTTAAAGTGCGAGAAGACCGCCGCGCGATCGCTCTTTTCACTGAGTTATTTACCGATCGCATCGAAACTCTCAAAGAGGTTCGCTAGCGCTAAGGGTGTATTTCCGAGAAGGTTTCGACCGAATTCAGTCTATAAACCAACCGCTAAAATTAACCAATTTTCGGCTTTTCAATTCTCGTCGTCCGAGATATCCTGGTTGAAAAACCTGGAAGCGGAAGCCAAGTTTTCCTAAATCTGCGTGAGAGAGTGAAAATGAATACGAGCAGCCCAGCCTTAGCCAGTCCGAATCGCCCGATTCGCGAACAATCTACCCCTTACGAGGTTTTAGTCGCGATCGCTCCTGATATCGCCAATCGCCAGCAATTAGCGGCGGGAGTTCGTCCGGGGGTTAGCGTCCTGCTTCTCGATGCGAAGGAAGACGCGATCGCGCAAATTCGTTACCGCCTGCAACAATACTCCCATCCCGTTAGCCTTCACCTCATTACTCACGGCGCGCCGGGATGCTTGCAATTGGGCGCAACGCGACTGAATGCCGAAAACTTGGACGACTGGGCGCAACAACTCCAAACTTGGCGAGAACGAGTTAGCGAAATTTTACTTTACGGCTGCGAAGTAGCTTTATCACAAGGCAAGCATTTTGTCAATAAACTGGCAGAAATTACCGGCGCGAACATCGCCGCCTCCGAAACCGTAACGGGAAGCCAAGCATTAGGCGGAAACTGGAACCTGGAGTATGCAACCGGCGAAATTCAGACATCTTTAGCCTTCCAACCCGAAGTTTTAGCCGCCTACGAAGGGATTTTCTTCGATCGCACCGTTAACGACGTTACGCAGTTGATCCAGGCCATTAATGATGCCAACGATGAAGGAACAAATCCGGGTGCGGACACGATTCGGTTGGTCGCGGGAGTAACATACGGCCTGACCAACTTCTTTTTCCATGCGGGAAATGGTCTAGCTGACGGTCAAGTTTTTCCAGTTGGCAATAACCAAGTTTTGCGAGGGTTTGTCGGCCTACCCCGCATCAGTAGCAGCGTTACGATTGAAGGCAATGGTGCAACGATCGCAAGAAGCGGCGGCTCGGATTTCCGACTGTTCTATGTCGATGGAGAAGGTTCTTCAGGAAATCTGACGCTGAATAACCTGACGCTATCGGGAGGTAAAGCTTCATCGCCCAACCCGCCCTCAAACTCTGGAAACGACGGCGGCGCAATTTGGAGTACCGGTACGGTAACGATTAACAAGGCTACGATCCAAAACAACGAGGCTACGGATGATGGTGGCGCGATCGCCAACTTCGGGATTATGACCATCACCGATAGTATTATTCAAAACAACAAAGCGGGCGATGGTGGCGGCGCGATCGCCAACGAAAATAGCTTGAACAAAGGCGGACAGCTAACTCTGCTCCGAACGACAATAACTGGAAATACCGCCGCCGATGGAGGCGGCATTCGCAACGAAGATAACGGGGCGTTAGTTCGAGAGAATAGTCCCATTACCGGAAATACACTCAACGATATCACCAATACAGCCACCAATTTAGCCTCCGATATCGAAGTCCGCGACGGTGCAACGCCCATCTCCGATGGCAGTACCGGAGTTAACCTCGGTTCGCTTAATCCCGGTCAAACCAGAACCCTAACCATTGCCAATACGGGGAACTTTGACCTCGATATCCTCAACATCACGCTACCGGCTGGGTTTAGTCTCGTCGGAGCCGCCCCGACTACCATTGCCTCGGGAGCAACCCAGAATATCGTCATCGGCGGCACTGCCCTTGAAGATGGCGGCGTGAAAACAGGTAGCTTGTCGATTGACAGCAACGACGGCGATAATGCCCAAAATCCTTACGATTTTACCTTCAGCATTACCGTCAACGGACCGGAAATTAACGTCCTCGACCCAAATAATAATAACGTCCCCACCGGCACGGGCAACTTCAATTTCGGCACGGTAACGCCCGGAACGACCTTCCCCTTCACGATTCAAAATACGGGGACTCAAGCGCTTAATCTAAGCAACCTGCAACTTCCTAACGGTTTAGTTTTAGCAGGGAATTTCCCAACAACCCTCGCTCCTGGCGCATCGATCGCGCTGCCGTTGCAGATTGCCTCCAACTTCAGCGGTGCTTTCAACGGTACGATTCGCTTTAACAGCAACGACTTCAACGAAGGAAGCTATGAGTTCGCGATCGCGGGGACGGTATCGACGACTCCTCCGGGCCCTGGACCCGGCCCTGGCCCTGGACCCGGCCCTGGCCCCGGCCCGGGCGGGAATTTCCAAAACCTCACCAACATTGGCGATAACGTTTTTGTAATCGGAAATGGCGGTCAAACCAACCTCACATTCCAACTCAATTATCGCGAGGCCAGGTTTATCAACGAAATGGGGGTTTTCCGCGTTGGAGCGAACAACGAAATTTTGGACTTCCAAGGGAACTCCACTGGCATAACGCCCGGAAGTCAGAACTACACGCAAGCTGCATTGACCTATGGCAATGCCATTTTTTCTGCCGTGCCGACCGTTACTTATAACGATGGTCTGATTACCCGCACGCTATCCGGACTGAGCGATGGAACGAGTACGACTTCCTCAAAATTTAATGCTGGCGATCGCTTAGCCTTTTATTTGATCTCTAATGGTACGACTGATGGAAACCTCAGCGGAAGACCGCCTGCGGGAACCGCCCTACTCGGTTCGACCTTCGGTATCTCGAGCTTCCAACAACTGCGAACCAACGAATTGGGAACCGGTGCTTTCCTACTGTCTTGGGAAGATGGACCGGGCGGCGGCGATCGCGATTTTAACGATATGGCAGTGACAGTCAAGCAAACCACAGCAACCCCTCCTCTGGGGACGACCGTGCAAGGAAGTTTTGAGGGAGAAGTCCTGGATCTGCGATCGTTCAATACGTCTAAAACCGTTCGCTTTACTGTATTCCAGAAAGAGGCAAGCTTCAACAACCGAGTGGGTTTGTACCGCGTCGATCTCGACGGGCAAATTCTCAACCCGACTACAGGCGAAGCAACCGGCGTTCGGGTCGGTGCGGGCAATTATAAAGACGTAGCGCTCGCCAATCGCGTCAGCGGCTTGAATTTAAGCTCGAATACCGTGACTAGCACGCTCGACGTTAAACTCGAGGCAGGAACTAATGCCCTCTATGCTCCGTTTATTATCGCCAACGGAGATACGAATAATGTTTACTTCCCCTTCCTCGGTTCTAACTCCGATGGAGTCGATCATGTGCGCTTGCTAGCCGATAATACCTTCGGCTTTGAAGATTTTGCAGGCGGTTTCGACTTTGACTACAATGATTTCGTCTTCAAAACGGAAGTCGTAGCCTAGGTTTGACAGGAGAACGGGAAGGGGAGGTAATTTCCCTTCCTCGGTTCAAACTCCGCTGGAGTCGATCGCGCGCGCTTGCTGATAAGACCTTTGGTTTTGAAGGTTATGCAAGCCGTCTATTCAAACTTTTGACTACAATAACTTTGTATTCAAAGCAACGGTTGTCGCTTAATTATCAATAAATGGAAATCACCGACCTCAAACGCGATCTGCAAACGATCGCCACTCGCCTGGGGAAAACCCAGGACTATCTTTGACCTTCCCGCACTGAATGCCCAAATTCATGATTTAGAGCAATCGGCCGCGCAGCCGAATTTCTGGGACGACCAAACCTCAGCCCAAAAAACGCTGCAACGCCTTAACGATCTCAAATCGAATTTAGAGCAGATGCAGCAATGGCAGTCGGAATGGGAAGATAGTTCCGCGATCGCGGAATTACTCGAACAGGAAGACGACCAAACGCTCTTAGAAGAAGCAGCAAGCACCCTCCAACGGCTCGAACGAGATTTAGATCGTTGGGAGTTGCAACAACTTCTATCGGGGCAATACGATAGCGCTGGAGCCGTTTTAACGATTAATGCTGGGGCGGGGGGAACCGACGCGCAAGATTGGGCAGAAATGCTGCTGCGAATGTATACCCGCTGGGGCGAAAAACAGGGCTATAAAGTTCACCTTGCCGAACTTTCTGAGGGCGACGAAGCGGGGATTAAGTCCGTTACTTTAGAAATTGACGGGCGCTATGCTTACGGTTACTTGAAAGGCGAAAAAGGAACCCATCGTTTGGTTAGAATTTCGCCCTTTAATGCCAACGGCAAGCGGCAAACCAGTTTTGCTGGGGTAGAAATTATGCCCGCGCTCGAGGAGAATGAAATTGCTCTAGAAATTCCCGAAAAAGACTTAGAATACAGTACCTTTCGTTCCGGCGGCAAAGGCGGACAAAACGTGAATAAAGTGGAAACCGGCGCGCGCGTCGTTCACCTGCCAACGGGGATTGCCGTGCGCTGTACCGAGGAACGCTCCCAAGCACAAAATAAAGAAAAAGCGCTAACCTTGTTAAAAGCAAAGCTGTTAGTAATTGCCATCGAACAACGCGCTAAAGAAATTGCGGAAATTCGCGGCGATATGGTAGAAGCTGCCTGGGGAAACCAAATTCGTAATTACGTTTTTCATCCCTACCAATTGGTCAAAGATTTACGGAGTAACGTAGAGACGACCGCAATTAACGACGTGATGGACGGCGCGATCGATCCCTTTATTGAGGCATATTTGAGAATCGTCGATCGTGAATCGTGAAGGGCAAAGTATTAAATTTTGAATTTTTTTTAGTAATTTAAGAGGTTTTGATGAGCAATTCTTCTCCTTCTACACCGAGTTCGGAAGCGAACGAAACGACCTCAACAGAAGGTCAAAAACCGCCCAGTTATGTAAAACTGGCGATGCGAAATATGGTTCGCAAGCGGGGAACATCCCTGAAACACTTCTTTCTATCGACGGCGGGCATTCTCGCGCTCTTAATCGGTTTGGCTTATTTAACGCGGTGATGGGCGATGCAGAGTTCTTCCTTTAATAGCGCACCCCTCGAGATCGCGGTTAATATTCAAGATGCCTTTTTTGAAAACGAGCCTCAGAGCAGTCCAATTTCCCTAGAAACTTGGGAACAATGGTTTCAGGGGTGGATCGAAGCGCGGGTTGCAGATTTGCCGCCTGCCCCGAGTTACGAACTGACACTGCGCCTGACGAATGATGCTGAAATTCAGTCATTGAACGCCCAATATCGGGGTAAAGACCAGCCCACCGATGTTTTAGCGTTTGCAGCCTTAGAGGTCGATTTTCCGACGGCTGAGGAACTGGAATTCGAGCCGCTATATCTCGGAGATCTCGTAATTTCTGTGGAAACGGCGAAACGTCAAGCGAGCGAGTACAATCGAACTTTAAGAATGGAATTGGCTTGGCTGGCCGCTCACGGTTTCTTGCATTTGTTGGGTTGGGATCATCCGGAGGACGACAGTTTACAGCGAATGCTGGAGGAGCAGGAGCGGTTATTAGCGATAGGGGCTTGTTCTGAATAGTAAGGGGATAATTTATCTCGCCAGAGAATAATGAAGCTCGGAAAAATGTCAAATTGTGATTACTAAAGGAATAGGCTAAAACGCTCGCTATTGACTATAATGCCGATGACTGATATCGATCGGTCATTCGATCGCTAGGACGGACAGACTGACGCTCATGACCCTCAAGCAACACCTAACAACATCCGATCTTATGGAAACTGCCCCCTCTCAATTCTTTGGAACCGATGGTATTAGAGCCAAAACTGAAGTGACTTCGCCAATTCCCGATTCCCCCGAACCTACGCCCGCCGCTAACCGCAAATTAGCCTGGAAAGTTGCGCCCAATCTCTTCATTAGTTTCAAGTATGCTTGGGCGGGGTTGACTTATGCGTTTGTCACGCAACGAAATTTCCGCATTCATACGATTATTGGTACAGTCGCGATCGGACTGGGAATTTTTCTGCATCGTTCCGCGATCGAAATGTCCGCAATTGGCTTAACCATCGCGCTTGTGATGACGTTAGAACTGCTCAATACCGCGCTTGAATCCGTCGTGGATTTAACAGTGAAGCAGTCCTATCACGAACTGGCGAAGATTGCCAAAGACTGTGCGGCAGGGGCAGTCTTAATTGCTGCGATCGCAGCTATTTTTGTAGCCAGCTTGATTCTGATTCCGCCCTTGTACGTTGCCATTGTTACTCAGTTGAGATAGAACCCACTCTAAAACCGAATGATTCTTGTTATCGATAACTACGACAGCTTCACTTACAACTTAGTTCAATATCTTGGCGAAATAGGTCAAGAACTCGGGGTTGCATCAGAGATTCAAGTCTATCGCAACGATTGCATCGATATCGATAAAATTCTTCACCTCAATCCCGACGGAATCGTCATTTCGCCGGGGCCGGGGCGACCGGAGGATGCGGGCATTTCTTTAGAAGTTATCGAGCGTTTGGGGCCGACAATGCCGATTTTAGGCGTATGTTTGGGTCATCAAAGTATCGGTCAAGTTTTTGGTGGAAAAGTTGTTTCTGCTCCCGTCCTCATGCACGGTAAAACTTCAGAAATTCAACATACAGGGGTTGGAGTTTTTCAAGGTGTAGAGAGTCCATTTTCCGCCACTCGCTATCACAGTTTAGTTATCGAAAAAGAGAGCATTCCTGACGTTTTAGAGATTACAGCTTGGGTTGAAGACGGCACGATTATGGGAGTCCGACATCGCCAGTATCCCCACATCGAAGGCGTACAGTTTCATCCCGAAAGCGTATTAACGTCATCGGGGAAGACTCTACTGCGTAATTTTCTGGAATCGCTGCCCGTGCGAGAACTTTCATGAATTGACGTTATTTTATTAGATACAGAATAATCTTTGATGTAATGACGCTGCGATATAGTTCCAGCACCTCGATTAACGTCAGAAAACGCATTATACCAATTTAAGATTACGTTGCCTAGAATCAACTCTCCTAAATTCTCAGGATAGCGGTGCGTTACGCTTCGCTAACACACCCTACTTTTCATTCTATGCAGCTTCACATCAATCTGGTATTATGCTAATCGCTGATATAACTGAGAATTTTTGGTTAGCACATCATTAGCTGCATCAAAAAACTCATTCTTTTGAGAATTGAGCCAATCTTCTAAGTTTGCCTTCTATCTGCCAAGTTTCGGCTAAAACTCGAAAGCGAATATCTTGGGTAAAGAGAACGCGCTTAAGCTCCGTCACTCTGACCAAAAGCCGATCGTCAGGTAGTTCCGTAGTTCCGTCCTCAAAGGCAGTCAATACGTCTACGTCTCGGCATAGAGAGAATTTTTTCTACTTGAGGATTTTCATAAATATGATGGCTTCCAGTAATCCTCTGTAAAATCCAACCTTTTCGCTCAACAATCTTGCAAAGTTGTTTTCCGGAAATGGACTTCATACAGCAATTTCCACAACTCGAGCGCTTGAGTCTACATTCTTCAGCTTGTTAGCAACGGTCAACCAACCCTCAATTGCGTCACGTAAATTTTGCATCACCTCATCTAGGGTATCTCCTTCAGTGATACACCCTGGTAGTGCTGGCACTTCTGCCCAATAACCGCCCTCTTCTGCTGGATGAATGACTGCTTTAATCTTCATAGACTGATTCTTTAAATAATTTGACTTAATTATAGCGAGAGCGGAATTTTCAGAAAGATTTGCACTCTATTTGCCAAATCAATCCTTTGATTTTTGCTTTGTTTTCTCCTTGAACGCTTCATCTATGTGCATTGCCAGTCATGGAAAATATTTATTTTCAGACAGATTTATCCTTCCTTGGATTGCTCTCATTATGCCGATTGTACGTCACCCAGAAGGCCACAATCGGACTCATGACACCAACGCTGGGAGCCAGAATATTGATGAGGCTAATACTGCCAATCAGGATTGGGGAGGGATGAATCAATGGTTGATTTTGAGCATCGCGTCCAAAATTTTGCTGTCCCAGATCGGATAACCAGCCAAATGCGAAAATGTTGATGCTGAGTACCACTGAGGCTGCGATCGCCCATCCCTTCAAAATGCCAGGAGACAGATCTCGGCGAACAAAAACAGAGAGCAAAAAGAAGCCTAATGCTAGTATCCCACCAAGAGTTAAACCCGCGATCGCCAGACTGACAAGAGCGATCGCTTCAAAATCTCCAGGGTAAATATCCATCATGGCAACGATCGACACTCAATCTCTCCCGATCTCTAAGTTTGGCAGAAAGCAATAGCTAACGGCTAAAGTGAGCGGCGGCAGATAACCCATGTTTCACCACCAGTATATCTTGCCCGTCCGCTTCATCGACTTGTTGGGCTGCGTCACTACTGAAGTTTATTGAGGCAATATCCCAGTTTGGGATTATCCGAAAATAGGTTTATTGTACTTGATGTACACATGAGTGCTAAAGCCAAAGCACAATGAGATTTATTTCTAGCCATGAGTATGACATATTTTGTCGTTGTATGATTGCGGCTCGCAAGGACGCGCAACTTACTCAAGAATCTCTCGCTAAATATCTTCAAAAACCGCAATCTTTCGTATCAAAATATGAGAATGGTGAGCGACGCTTGGATGTTGTTGAGTTTCTTATAGTTAGCCGCGTAATTGGTGTAGATCCTTGTGTTCTTTTGAGTAAGGTTGAACAGCAAATATTTGAAGCGTCCCGTGAGGAAAAACTATGAACACACCGGATGTAATCAGACTTGCATCTCGATACCTTGCTAATTTAGCAGGGCATAAATTTGATGTTTTGGAGGTGTCTAAACCTGTAACTGTTGATTCAGCAGTTAATTTAGCCAAGGTAATCTCAAAGCTTTCACCGTTTCTTGGAAATTTAATTGAATTTAACACTGTTGAATTTTTGAACAAGCAAGATGATTTTTTTGAATTCGGAAAATGGAAGAGACAAGACCCAGGATTTCCAGACACTATTTTTGTTGGAGACGTTCAACCAACACCAGGATTAGAGATTAAAGCATGGTTTCCGTTAGCGACGGAAATAACTGCACGATTCAAAGATAGCCAAAATCACTTTCAGTTCGATCAAACTTATGTTGCAATGTTGGCATGGCTACCTGAGAAAATTATTTATGGAAAACCGTACATTCTAGACGTTTGTGTTGTATCTGGCTTATCAGTGGCTTTGGCTAGAGATACTCATTATCATAATCCACCAGACTATCTTATTCTAGAACCAGAAGATACAACCCAAAGAACCGCAAATCTTCAGCAAACAAACACCAGTGGTTATAAGTTTCAAGGTTCTGCCGATGAATTTTTAGAGGCTCAAAAAATAGTTGCTTCATGGGGTTCTGAAGCGAAAATCTATAAGCCAACTAGAGAGTATCAACAACTTCTACGAGAGTTATTGGTAGGGTATAAGTATAGACTGGATACTAATTTTGCAAAGATGGATAGGATTGTACATCCTGGTATTGAGGAGTTTAAGGAGCGTATTTATAATGTCGAAGTTTCCGGTATGACAGTAGGAGAATGGAATAGACTGTTATCAAGTCGTCGAGAAGATAGAATCAGAAAATTGCTCCAGGAACATCTAGAAATTAGAGAAGAGAATATTGATGAACTTCTTGATTAAATCGCTGGACTCCATAATAGAAGTAGTCTGGATCGATTTCACAAGAATAGGCTTTTCGGTTAATTTTTCTTGCTGCCAAAGATGCACTGAATAATCCTCCAAAAGGCTCCCAGATTATATCATTTTCATCACTTGAAGATTCAATAATCATACTCATCAAATCGAGAGGTTTTTGGTTAAAATGCAATGCCTTGCCAGAATTTGTTTTAACTCTTTCATTACCTCTCAGTGCTTGTCGTTCCCATACATTAGTAAAACCATAAGGGCATCTAAATTTCGAGCGCATTTTGCTCCATTCCTGCCCTGTTAAAGATTGATTACCATCTAATGAGAAGTAAGGCTTTCCTTCAGGACTACCATGTTCATTCGCGTAATTGACCAGCTTTTCAAACATTTCTGGAGGTGGAAAGTACCATAAGTGTCCCCGATCGAAATATTTTCTAGTCGCAGCATCTACTACGCCACACGCATCGTTTGCTCGTCGCAATGGTAATCTAGACCGTTTCCATTCATGTAACAACCAAGTCTTTAAAGTAAGTTCATTGAGTTTAACCTCTCTCACGTATTGAACGCATACCTCTGTAACTACTGGGAATCTACGGATTTTTTCTGTGTTAACATTTCCGGCAATATGACCCTTGCCTTTATTCCAAACATTGCAGTTAACATATCGCCAACCATACTTTTCTAAAATTGGATGCACAACAGCCCAGCCAATTTCTGAGTTCCAGAACCAGAGTGTTGTGCATGGCATTGCTGCATTTGACCATGCTTCAATATGAGGCTGATACCAATTGGGTAAATCAATGTGATCGGACGTATCTCCTTCAAAGCCAAGAACACCATAAGCTCCGTCTGAAACGATTACAGTAGGCTGCTCCCAGTTCTTGTAACATTCAAGACTGTCACCTAGCAATAATGAAACGCGTTCATCGCTCCATTCAGAGAAATTGAGTTTGGTATTTAGGTTTACAACCTTACCGCGCCCAACTGTACTCGTAGCTTTTCGTTTCAAAACTTCGGTAGAACTAGCTTTTGAATTAGATCGACTCATTTATTCTTGTAGCGCTTCAAATCCTGACGTATGTACTTTATCCCATTTTAGGATATTTGCATAGAGAGAAACACTAAAATTAATGGAGATTGCCGAAAAACTTCCAGTCCGTGGGAGTTTTATAGCAATCCATCTAGTATGCAGATATCTCTTCCTCGCGAAGATGGGCGCACCCGGAAAGTGCAAGATCGCCTATCATAGGTCAGAATACGCCTGTTCCCACGCTAACAGCGCCCGATGGTTCATATTAAGCGCGTCGAACTCTCACACTTTAAGTCCTTTGGCGGCACGACTCAGGTGCCGTTACTGCCCGGATTTACGGTGGTTTCGGGGCCGAATGGTTCGGGAAAATCGAATATCTTGGACGCGCTGCTGTTTGCGCTGGGTTTGGCGAGTTCTAAGGGGATGCGGGCGGAACGGTTGCCGGATTTGGTGAACCACAAGCAGGCGCAAGGACGCAATACGGCGGAAGTGAGTGTCAGCGTGACGTTCGATTTGGAGGGGTTGGAAGCGGGTGCGATCGCGGAATTTGCCCGGATTCCGGAGGAACAGGACGCGCTACCCGCCTTGGAATGGACGGTAACGCGCCGGTTGCGGGTGACGAAGGGGGGCAGTTATTCTTCGACGTTTTATATCAATGGCGAAACTTGCACGGCGACGGAGTTACATCAGTTTTTAAATCGGCTGCGGATTTACCCGGAGGGGTATAACGTGGTGCTGCAAGGCGACGTGACGCGGATTATTACGATGAATGCGCGGGAACGGCGAGAGATTATCGATGAGTTGGCGGGGGTGGCGGAATTCGATCGCCAGATTGGGAAGGTGCGCGAAACTTTGGGGGAGGTGAAGGAGCGGGAGGAGCGCTGTCATATTATTGAGGAGGAGTTGACGCGATCGCTCGAAAAGTTAGCAGCAGATCGAACCAAGGCGGAAAAGTATCAGAAGTTAAAGGAAAAGATTCAGGAAAAGCAGCGCTGGGAAGCGGTATTGTTATGGCGATCGCTGCGAGAAAAAACCAGCGTCCTACAAGCGCAGATTGAGGCGGGCGCGATGGAGGAGTTGCAACTAACGGCGCAACTGACAGCGTTAGAAGCAGAAATTGGGGCGAAAAGCACCGAACTCGATCGCCTCAACGCACAAGTCAAAGCCTTGGGGGAAGAAGAACAGTTATCCGTCGCCTCGAGCTTAGCGACTCAAAAGGCGAAATACGCCCAATTACAACAACAGAAAGGGGAACTCGCCGCAGCGCGAGAAGAAACGCAAACCGCGATCGCGCGCGCTAAAACGGAGATCGAGCAGTACGAGGCAGAACGAGAAGCCTTGAGCGCCGAATCTCGCCATTTACGAGCGGAAACGCTGACGCAGTTGCAATCGGAACGCGATCGCGCCCAAACGACCCTCGAAACCGCCCGAGAGCGCGCGACAGCCATTGCTGCGGCTTCTCAAGCTTGGGTTGCCGAGCAAACCGCCCTCAGCAAGCAAGTTAACGAACTCCAACAACAGCTTAATCCCCAACGTACCGAACAGGCGCAATTAGCAGAGCGCGATCGCCAACTCGCCCAAAAAATCCTCGATCTCCAACAACAGCGCCGAGGGAGCGAAATTTCCCTCGCCACCCAGCAAGAAACCACCGCCCAATTAAACCCCCAAGCCTCTCAGCAGCATATTTGGGAAATTGCCGAACGCCTCGCCGCTTTAGAATCGGAATGCGCCCTCGAGCAGGAAACGCAAAAGCGCTTGCAAAACGAACAGCGGGAAAAGCAGCGCCAACTCGATAAGCTCGAAGCCACCGCCCAAGCGCAGCAGGAAAGTTTGGGAACCTACGCCAGTCAAGCGATTTTGCAGGCAAATCTGCCGGGAGTTTGCGGGTTAGTCGCTCAATTGGGGCGCGTCGAACCCAGCTTTCAACTGGCGCTGGAAACCTCGGCGGGAGCGCGTTTGGGGAATATTGTGGTGGAGGATGATGGGGTAGCCGCAGCCGCGATCGAATTGTTGAAACAACGCCGCGCCGGACGTGCGACGTTTTTGCCCTTGAATAAGATTCGCGCGCCGCAGATTCCGCCGGCGACATCCTTGCGTTACGCGCGCGGATTCGTTGACTATGCGGTGAATTTGGTGAGTTGCGAACCCCGCTACCGCGAGGTTTTCGCTTATGTGTTCGGGGCGACGGTGGTTTTTGAAACGCTCAATGACGCGCGATCGCATTTGGGACAGTTGCGGATGGTGACGTTGGAGGGGGATATCCTCGAAAGTAGCGGCGCGATGACGGGGGGAAGTCAGCAAGGGGCGCGATCGACGCTACATTTTGGCAAGGCGGACAGCGGCGAGTCGCGAGAGGTGCAGGCGTTACGCGATCGCATTGCAGAGATTGATGTTATTGTCAAGCGTTGCGAGCAAAATATTAGGGAGAAAACGGGCGCGATCGCGGAATTATCGAGCGCGCTAACGGAATTGCGCCAGCAGCAGCGAGAGCAACAGTTGCGATTGGAACAGGGGGAAAAAGAGCGCGATCGCCTCGTGCGAGAACAGGCGAATTTAGACGCACAGTTAGGACAAAATCAGCAAGAGTTAGAGAAATTGCAAGCGCGGTTGCAACTGCTGACGATGGAGATTCCCCAGCAGGAAGTCCGCCTTGCGCAACTGCAAGAACAATTAACGCAGTTGGAAGCGTCGCAAACCCACAGCGAGTGGTTATCGATGCAGCAAGAAATTAAGCGTCAGGAAGGCGAGTTACAGGAGAAGGAAGCAGCGCTGCGAGAAGCAGAAGCAAGGTTGCAAGGGTTGGAGAATCAGCAGGTGCGTTTGGGCGAGAAAGTGCAAGAAAGTCGCGATCGCATCGAACGAGA
This sequence comes from Oscillatoria sp. FACHB-1406, assembly GCF_014698145.1. NCBI lineage: Bacteria > Bacillati > Cyanobacteriota > Cyanophyceae > Oscillatoriales > Oscillatoriaceae > Oscillatoria > Oscillatoria sp. FACHB-1406. Next base: position 21,770 of record NZ_JACJSM010000007.1, read on the forward strand.
GCAAGCGCGCGAAGTGCAAATTGACGGGCAAATCCGAGAAACGGGGGAACGTTTGGGGGGACTCGAAGCGCAGATCCAAGCCACAGAAAGCCAACTAGCGGAACTGACTGCCAAGATGGGAGAAGTGAAGGCAGAACGCGATCGCGCCGAGACTAGCTTACAGAATATAAAGAGCGATCGCCAGCACCGCTCCTGGCAACTCGAAAAACTCCAACAAACCCAGCAAGAACGCCAAGAAACCCTTACCCAACAACAAGAACAACTCAACATTCAACGCGAAGAACTCATCGCCGCAGAACGTTGGGAACTCGCCACCAGCGACGAAACCCCCGAATCGCCACTTCCCCTTTCCGAACAACTCGAACAATTGCAACAAGAAATTCGCAGCGGACAAAAGCGCCTCGAAGCGATGGAACCCGTGAATATGCTTGCCCTCCAAGAATACGAACGCACCCAAGAACGCTTGCAAGAACTGACTGAAAAAGTAACGACTTTAGAAGGCGAACGAACCGAACTGTTGCTGCGAATTGAGACTTTTACGACGCTACGATTGCGAGCTTTTAAAGAAGCGTTCGATGCAGTGAATGAAAACTTTCAGCAAATTTTTGCCACCCTTTCTGAAGGCGATGGCTACCTCGAATTAGAAAATGCTGAAGATCCCTTTGTGGGCGGATTGAACCTCGTCGCCCACCCCAAAGGTAAACCCGTGCAGCGTCTCAGTTCGATGTCCGGCGGCGAAAAATCCCTCACTGCGCTTAGCTTTATTTTCTCCCTACAACGCTATCGTCCTTCGCCGTTTTATGCGTTCGATGAAGTCGATATGTTTCTCGATGGCGCGAATGTCGAACGATTATCGAGCATGATCAAACAGCAAGCAAAAGATGCACAATTTATCGTCGTTAGTTTGCGCCGTCCGATGATTGAAGCCTCACAGCGCACGATTGGGGTGACGCAAGCGAGAGGCGCGCACACGCAGGTTTTGGGGATAAAGTTGTAGGAAAGTGTTAGAAAAGATTAGCAGGCTAAAGTTATTTTTAATTCAGTAGATCTTTATGAAAAATAGGAGCAATGTTGAAAACATGAATATTGGCAAAATTGATTGGTTTGGAGGGATTAACAATAAAACGGGTCAAGTTAACAATTTTGGCTTTATCAAGCCAAGGGAGAATGAGGGAAGTGAGGGAATTTATTTAAACAGGAAGAATGTTCCTCCCGAACTACAAGCTCGGTTAGAGCCAGGACTATATGTTGAATTTGAACTTTATGAAGACGATTTAGGCAGAAAAGCAGCAATCTTATTGGATTTGGTATACTGCGTCGGAGTTGTGAGTTGGTACAAAGACGGTAGAGGTTATATCAATTGCGAAAATAGACCTGATGTTCGAGTTTTAGATGCGGAGTATCTACGAAAAGACGATATTGTATTTTTTTCTCTCAAACACAACGCTAAGCTTAACAAGGATGAAGCTGTTTTAGTCAAAAAGATATTGCCCTCCGAAGAAGACCGCTTTATCATTGAGAAATGTGCAAACAGTAATATACCGAGTATTTATAGACAGTTCCTCCTAAACTACGCCTTGACTTTGCCAGCTTCAGAAGCAGTAGAATTAATTTTAGAACGAGTTGAAAAACTTAATATTGGGGAGAAAAATTCATTACTTAGAGGACTAATAGAGGAGGGAAAAAAATATTGATTAGCTCGCCCGAACTTCGCAAACATTTTATATTTAATAAAGCTCCTTACTTGGAAATTAATTATACTTTAGTATCAGATTTTGTCAACCAGCACATTGAGTCAAAAGAAGAGCCATTATTTGCTCGTCAATTGCTCGATGAAGTTGTGGATTCGCTCCGAAAAGCTGATGATAATATGCGTTTGATTTATTGGAAACACATTCGTATACTTTCAAGGCGATTAGAGTATCAGGGAAAGTTTTGGGATGTTGCACCGCTCAATGAGAAGAAAAAAAAGATTGAAGAAAAGTATTCCGCTTTTTTCGAGCTTTTAGAGCAATTCAAGCAACTTAAATATCCTTTTTCTGATGCCTTATCTTTACCTTGGAAAGATGTTTATAATTTCGACAGTATAGATAGAGATATAGTTTCAAATTGGTGTTCTGATGAAGCTGATTATTCTGATGAAGCTGATTATCAGGATAAATTAGCTAAAATGACTTCCGCTCGTGGGGCTGAGAAACTGGTGTTAAAGTTTTATGAGAAACTGGGATATACAGTTGAGGATACTTCCAGTCACCAAATTACCGGAGAAAGTGAAACTTGGTTGAAAGGAGATATTAAGCTCAACTCTAAATTTTTACTTGATGTTAAAAATGCGAGGAATCCCGTTAATTCAGATACTTATTCTGAATTTTGCGTCCCTACTTTTAAAAAAAATAATAAAAAGGGGCGAGAGCAGGATGTTTGGATTGCTGCCGTTTTATCACCTTATCTTCAGATAAAATTCATGAATGGTAGGACTGAGCCTAATTTTCGGGTTAAGAACCCTGTCTTTCTTGGAGTAGTTTCTCGTAAGATATTAGACCAGTTAGAGAAAATATTTAATAACAATATGCTGACCATCGATCTACGAAGGAAACTTGACTCAAACAAATATTTGCCTCCTTGGTTGTTCGATTATGGAAAATGCTTTTATGTCGAACAAGAAAAAGTTACATCTGCTTTCTTAAGCTTAGATGATTCGGATATTCCGGAATGGGAAGATATGAGAGTATTAGATAAAACACAGCTACCTCTTCTTATGGCAGCTTTTATAGCAGCAAAAAGAAAATTACCGAAAAAATGGAATATAGAAAATGAACTGCCTCAATGGCAAATTGATTTTGCAAACGAATTAATTGAATTGAATGTTAAGAAAATTTCACTCCCTTATTTGTTTTTAGCATTACTCAAGCATTTTTTGAAAATGGTAAAGTGTGAAGATTCAACCTATTCACCAGAAAAATACAAAGAATTATTATATTTTGAAATTGGCAAAAAGCACCCGCTTGGAATTTACGATCCATTAAATATAATTTTGGGATTCTGTAATACATTGCAAACTTTATGGGAGCATCGAAAAACTGCTAACTTAAATGAGTTCAAAAGCTTTAGCTTTAAGGGTTATGGGATATTGAAAGGAAAAAGAACCTTAAACAATGATTGGATAACTCTACTCGCCTATTGCGGAGGAGAAGTTCCGAAGAAAGGAAAGTGTGGATACAGACCTCTTGTTATCGGAGAACATGAGAACTGTCCCGTTTGCGGTCGTTTAATTTGTCCTCAAGAAAACTGTAACTTTTGTGAAGAGGGGTGTATTGAATATAAATTGAGGAGAACGAGATCGAGTAATCTTAATAGCTCGGGAATAAGTCAACTTAAACCGCCTTCTTATACTTCAAAAAAAACAACTCATTATTTTTGGTAATCGAGCTAGCTATTCGAGCGTTTTTTAAAGTCTTTTTGCAACTCACACAATGCTAAAAATTTGCTCTGCGGTCAATTTTAATTGAGGAAAAGTGGGAGAAACGATACAATCTTTAGCTCGAAACAGTTGAGATTCATATTCTCCCTTAACAAGGCGATTGACTGTGACAGTCGGCAGTTTTTCCGATCCGATAAATCTTCGTCCGCCCAAGCCTAAATAATCGACAATCCAATATTCTGGAATTCCCAAAGCTGCATAATCTTCTGCTTTCCGGGCATAGTCATTCTGCCAATTCGTACTGACAACTTCTGCTACCAGTTTAACCGAATTCCCCAACGTAATAATCGGTTCCTTTTGCCAAAGCGGTTCGTTGGTGAGTTCGGTTTTATCGAGGATTAATACATCGGGGCGGAAGGCTGTATTTTGTCCGAGAAGTTGAATCAGACAGCGCGAGGGTAAAAACCAAGGTAGATTTAAGCGATCGATTTCTACATTAAATTTACGAAGGAGAAAAGCGACAACTTCTTCATGAGGTCCCGTAGGTTCCATCTCGATTAATTCTCCGTCAATTAATTCATAACGGTAATCATCGCCATAGCGATCGAAAAAAGCCTCAAGGTCGAGAGAGCAAACGGTTGTTACCATCATAATCTTTTCCTGACAACAGTAAGCCGAAGTTTCGTTATAGACCCTCAATACAAGCTAACGAGTTAGTCCTAAAAGTTACCGATACAACTTTTAGGATTAGATGTCTTCATTTATCCCTTAGACCTTAAATATTTCCGCATCACCAAGCAATTGCGCGCATCGCTACCGCGCGTGTAACTGAGTTCGTCGGTGAGTTTGCTCATAAAGAAAAGTCCGCGTCCCCCTTCTCCTTGACCCAGCGGATCTTCTAGGCTGCAATTGAGTTCCCTTAACTTTGCGTGGAGATCGAAAGGTTGCCCCCAATCCCAAATCCGAATTTCTAGATATTCAGGAACGACTTTCACTTCAACTTCAATAGTGGTTGTTAACGGTAAATCTTTATGAGCGTGACGGACGGCATTAGTAAATCCTTCAGCTAAAGCAATCTGACATTGCCAGTATTGCTCTTCTGAAATTAAGGGTGTAACCATTTGCTCGAAGCGCTGAAGGATTTCATTAAGAGCGCCGAGTTCTGTTTTAAGTTGAAGCTGAAGTTGCTGGGGAATATTGAAATCTTGCATTCGCGCCAGAAAATCTAATAAGCACCACTGTTTTTGCGAAATAATATGAGAACGGTTTGGAGGATGAGCTTGAGATCGTAGGTCAAACTCCAGTTTTCTTGGTAGCGCAAGTCGAGGCGAATAACATCCTCAAAGTTACGGACTTGCGATCGCCCGTTAACTTGCCATTCTCCGGTCATTCCGGGTTTAACATCTAAGCGCTGCCATTCAGGGACTTCATAAATTTCGACTTCGTTGGGAGTTGGGGGTCGAGTTCCCACCAAACTCATTTCTCCTTTTAAAACGTTCCAGAATTGAGGAATTTCGTCAAGACTGGTGCGTCGTAAAAAACGCCCGACTCGGGTAATGCGGGGATCGTTTTCATTTTTGAAAAATGCACCGCTGGCTTGATTCTGAACTTTCGATTTGAGGAACTCCGCATTTTCACACATGGACCTAAATTTCCAGATGGTGAATTCCTGTCCCATCCAACCGCAACGGGTTTGACCGAAGAGAATCGATCCGGGGCTGTCGAGTTTAATGGCGATCGCGATTGGGATAAATAAAATTGCCACAATGACTAATCCGACTATACTGCCCATAATATCGACCAATCGCTTCAAGCGCGAGCGAATCGAGGGATGGGTTTCGGGGGGTTGGATGGGCGAGGAACCCTTGGGGGCATTTTCGGAAGCAGGCAGGCAGTTTTCGATCGCTAACACGCGATCGAGTCCCGTCATAGACAAAACCGCCATCACAGGAGGATGGACGTTTTGTAAGACTAATTTCTTACCTTGCGCCTGCGTGCTTTTAAAATTATTAACTAAAGCCCCTATACCACTACTATCGATAAATTTCGTGATTTGGAAATCAAGAATAATCCGTTCGGAGCTAACATCGCCCTCCAATAACTGGTGATAGCTGCTTTTAAAAGCAACAGCTTCTAGGACGCTCAAGCGAGCGGGAATTTGCATCACAATCGCATCCTTAGAGACAGTAATCGGGAATGCAGCTTGGGTTTCGGGGGTTTCACTCATTACAATGGCTCGAACGAGAAATGGGGTGAACTATACCATCGGTTTGCCTTCGCGCTGAGATTGCATTTGCGCTTTTGCTTTGGCTGCCCCTTTTCTCAGCGCTTGTAAGCGTTCTTCGTATTTTTGCCGTCCTCGACGATTAGGAGTTTGTTCGATCAGCGTTTTTAAGGCACTGCCCAAGCTTTTATAAGCGTTAGGAAGCGTGTAACCGAAGCGAGTCGCTAGCGAGATCGCTTTTTCGTCAGCGGCGATGCTTTCATCGATTTGTCGGCGATTGTTATTTTTTTGCCAGAGACGATAACCAGAAACACCGCACAATGCTAGGGCAAGCAGCAATAACAAACCATCTTGTACCCATAGTTCCCCAACTGCACCGCCTAAACCGATCGCGAGGGCTGCCATTTCCCACCCTTCTTTAGGAATGGTGTCGTTTTGAATGCGTCCGACTTCGTGCCAAAAGAGTAGGTTTCGCTGGTCGATGGCGAGGTTTTCCCACTTCACCAGATCGATTTGAATTTCAACCTCATCCCTACCAATCTCTTCGCAACGAATGAGAGGCGGATTAATTTCTGTCGAACCTTCAACGAGAACCCAGCTTTGCAGTTCCGGGGGCAGTAAGCTTTTTAACCGTCTCAGTTCGCTCATCTCAGCCCTGGCTGAGGCAGTTGCATAAGAAGTCATAGATTTTCCTAACAATACGCCTAAACCTATCATAATATTTCCTTTGAGATCGCAGGCATCCCGGGCAAATTCTGCCAATCTCGTTGGAAGCGCGATCGCCGCTGACCAATCCGTCGATTTTTTCGCAACTGCACGATTTTTTCCCGATCGCGGGACTCAATCGCTGTATGAAGGAGGGGGAAAAACCCGCAGGATTTAGAGTTCCCTTTAGTTGTTAATTTATCGATGAGCGATCCGTTTGTCCTAGCTGCTAGCTTACTAACCACCGCACAGGCTGCTACTCCGCCGATTCCCGTTCGCCTGCTGGGGTTCGATCCCGAACTTGCGGTTCGCACCGCAGAGGATGAGTTCGAGTTACCGACTTCTAGGGAGAGTCCGAGCGTGGAGCCAATTACGCCAGAGTTTAGCATCCCGTTCCCCGAAGCGTCGAATAATACCTTTGCCGAACTCAGTCCGGTTTCGGGGGCGCAGTTATACGAGCAGCGCCGTATGGCGTTGCAGGCAGGCACGCTGTATACTCGTCTGAGTTCGGATAGTTTTTACGAGCGTTGGGCGAATGCGACGCAACAGCCGACGCACGAACAATGGCAAAACTTGTTAGCTAGAGAAGCTACAGCGATCGCGAAGGGACAAGGCTCTAACCCGCTTAATATTTTGGTGGGAGATTCTCTCAGTCAGTGGTTTCCCTCTTCTTTGTTGCCGGGGGGCAAATTCTGGCTCAATCAAGGGATTTCCGGGGAAAATACCCGCCAAGTTCGCCAGCGCTTGCAAGCATTAGATGCCACTCGTCCCAATACGATTTACGTGATGGCGGGAATTAACGATTTGCGCCAGGGGGCGAGCGATCGCGAAATTCTCGATAATCTTCGCGCGATCGCGCATTCTCTCCGCAGCCAGCACCCCGGGGCAGAAATCGTCTTACAATCGATTCTCCCCACCCGCAAACCCGAACTCTCTAACGCCCGCATTCGCTATCTCAACCGCCAAATCGTCTATATCGCCCGCGTTGAGGGCGTAAGTTTCCTCAATGTCTACGATCGCTTCACCGACGATCGCGGACAATTGCGCGCCGATTTAACGACGGACGGATTGCATTTAAACCGGCGCGGCTATCAAGTTTGGCAGGGCGCGATGCAGGAAGCAGAAGATTGGATTGCCGCGAATCGATGAATTGGAAACGGGAAATGTCCGATAATTACGAATTACGAGTTACGAATTACGAATTACAATGACCCAGGTTTCCGCATCCCAGCCCCTCAACTTTTGGAAAAATCCTCGCTCTTGGCTTTATAGCTTCTGGAAGTTTTCGCGCCCCCATACGATTTTTGGCACCAGTTTAAGCGTTTTTGCGCTGTACGGCATTGCTTTTGCCCGCGCTCAGCCAAGTGAGGTTGCCGTAGTGCCGCTCTTGGTGGCTTGGCTGGCTTGTTTGTGCGGCAATATTTACATTGTCGGTCTCAATCAGCTAGAAGATGTCGCGATCGACCGTATTAATAAGCCCCATTTACCGATCGCGGCGGGAGAATTCTCGATCGGGGTGGGTCGATGGATAGTTGGAATAACTGGTACCGCAGCGCTCCTCTTAGCCGCGTTTTCCGGGCGTTGGTTGATGGCTGTGGTGGGGGCCAGTTTAGCCCTAGGAACCGCTTATTCTCTGCCTCCTGTGCGTTTGAAGCGCTTCCCTTTCTGGGCGGCGTTTTGCATATTGGCCGTAAGAGGGGCAATTATAAATATTGGATTGTACCTTCACTTTAGCACGATTTTTCAGCAAAAGGAAGTAATTTCACCGGCAGTTTGGGCGTTAACTTTCTTCGTGTTAATTTTCAGCATTGCGATCGCGATTTTTAAAGACGTTCCCGACACTGAAGGCGACAAAGAATATAACATTGCAACGTTAACGCTACTCCTGGGAAAACCCGCCATTCTTCAACTCGCGCGCGGTTTAATTAGCCTCGGTTATCTTGGATTAATCGTTGCGGCAATTCTTGGTTTGCCGGGAGTTAATGCAAGCTTCTTAGCCATCAGTCACTTATTCTTACTGGGTTTATTGTGGTGGCGTTCCCGAAGGGTAGATTTAGAAGATAAAAGCGCGATCGCGAAATTCTATCAATTCATTTGGAAGCTTTTCTTCTTAGAATATTTACTGTTTCCGCTCGCTTGCTTTTTGAGTTGAAAATTTGGGTCTAGCGAGCCTCAATCAATCCTAAACTGCGATCGCGTCACCCTAAATTTTTGAACGATCGGCTTAAAGCCCGTCCCCCTCCTGACTTCTGAACTTCTGAAGTTTTCCTCTAAAGGAAATTCACAGCCCAGATCTGCCCGGTATAAGCACCTAAGCAAATTTATTTACACATCACTCTACGCCAGAACCTTTGTAAATCAAGAGTTTCAGCGATCTAGAACAGGTAATTTATTTTGCATAAGTGCTTATTAAAGTGAAAACCGGGCGAATTGAAAAACGCTATATCAATTATCCATTGTCGAATGGCACTGACTTAAGGCTGGTGGGCGCTGCCCACCCTACGAAATTATCTCTTATTTCAGCGCCATTCATCAATTATCAATTATCCATTATCCATTATTCATTATCCATTATCAACTATCGTCTCACATTCAAACAACACCATTCCTGACGCTTCCACAACGTCGCCACCGTCCAACCGTGAGCCTCTAAAGTTGCCGAAACGTAGTTCGCTTGCTCGAGTAAAATTCCGCTAAAAATGGCCCAACTTTGAGGCTTCACAATTTTGCTCATTTCAGGAATTAAATCGACGATAACTTCCGCCAAAATATTGCAAACGATCCCATCAATTCCAACCGGGGATAATTCTGCGATCTCGCCGACACTCCCCTTAGAAATAGCAATGCGATCGCTACTAATTTGATTTAACTCGCGATTGTTGTAGGCTGCGCGAACTGCCATAGAATCGACATCCACCGCGTACACCTTTTGCGCGCCGAGCAGAATTGCACCAATCGAAAGAATGCCCGAACCGCAGCCAATATCGGCTAAAACTAGCTCCTCTGCGCCCTCGCTCAAGCGCATTTCCAACGATTCCAAACACAGTTGCGTGGTGGGGTGCGTTCCCGTACCGAATGCCGCGCCGGGATCGAGGCGAATCACCAAGCGATCGCCGTGTTCCGGGGGAGTCAACCAGGCCGGACAAATCAAGAAGCGATCGCCAATATCTTGCGGCTCCCAATACTGCTTCCAACTGCTCGCCCAATCTTCCTCATCGATTAAATGCCATTGCGTTTTAGGAAGGGGAAACTCCAGCGCCAAAGCATCCTGATGCAACCACAGCGATAAAGCCGCGACATCGAGCATCTGTGCGTCTTCCTGGGCGATATAAGAAGAAATCAGCACCGAATTTCCCTTCTTTTCGCTCGCCGTACCGCTACAGCCAAAAGCATCCAGCCGCCAGAAGACTAAATCTTCCAAGGTCGGATCGCTTAATATTTTAATTTCCCACCAACTATTGGACATATTTAGCGATCGCGCCCTTCCCCGAATTTAAAAATTGCACCCTAAAGAGCCAGTCCACTACAGCATCATAACCGAGGTAGGCATTGCCGATTTTTAGCGTTTTTTTTGAATCCGAGCGAAGAACGGCAATGCCTACCCTACACCTAAAGCGTTACCGTGTAAGCATCAGCAATGCCAGGAATCTTCGCAATTTCCTCAACAATGCCTTCCGGGAGAGGATCGTCTAAGCTCAACACCATCACTGCGTTGCCGCGTACAATCTTCCGCCCCACTTGCATACTGGCAATATTCACATTGAAATTCCCCAGTAGCATCCCAATCTTACCAATAATTCCTGGCATATCGCGGTGCAAGGTAAATAACATATAGTTGCTGGGCGGTACATTCACCGGAAAACCATCCAGACTGGTAATGCGAATTTCCCCATTACTCAACAGCGCGCCCGTCACTGAATGTTCGCCGAGGGAACCGCGCGCCGAAAGATGCAACGAACCCGAATAATCCCCCGTCGCCGCATCCTTGGTTTCAATGACGCGAATCCCCCGTTCCTTGGCTTCAATGCTAGCATTGACATAATTCACGCGCTCGCGCAACGCTTGGGAGAGCAATCCTTTAATCGAAGCAACCACCAACGGCTGGCTTTGACTGGTTGCCAAATCGCCTTGAAGTCGCACTTCCAGCTTGTCGATGCGTCCGCCTGCGAGTTGCCCGACTAAAGCACCTAACGTTTCTGCCAAACGCAGATAAGGCTTCAGTTGTTCCATCACATTCGGGCTAAGTCCGGGGATATTCACCGCAGAACGTGCGGGCAATCCCAACAAGACATCGCGAATTTGTTCGGCAACATCGATCGCGACATTGACTTGCGCTTCCTCCGTGGAAGCACCTAAATGAGGGGTAAGGATGATACGACTGTCGAGGGAACGTAAAGACGAATCGCCCAAGGGTTCGCTATCAAAAACATCTAATGCTGCTCCAGCAATCGTTCCCGCTTCCAACGCTTCGGCTAACGCAGCCTCGTCAATAATACCGCCCCGAGCGCAATTAATAATTCTCACCGTCGGCTTCATTTTGGCGAGCGTTTCCGCATTAATCATATTGGCGGTTTCCGGTGTTTTCGGGACGTGGAGCGTGATATAGTCCGACTCGCGGAATAAAGTTTCCAAGTCCGCAAGGCGACAGCCGATTTGTTCGGCGCGTTCTGCGGTGATAAACGGATCGTAAGCCAATAATTGCATTCCCATCGCTTTCGCTACAGCGGCAACGTGGGAACCAATTTTACCCAAACCAACAATACCGAGGGTTTTTTTATAAACCTCGCTACCCATAAACTTTTTGCGATCCCAGCGCCCTTCGAGCATGGATTGATGCGCTTGGGGGATGTGACGAGAAAGCGCCATCATTAAGGCAAGTGCTTGCTCGGCAGCGGCGGTAGTATTACCTTCTGGGGAATTAACAACAACGATTCCCCGACGAGTTGCGGCAGGAATATCGACATTATCGACTCCAACGCCCGCTCTGCCAATGATTTTTAGTTGCGTTCCCGCTTCGATGACTTCTTCAGTAACGCGCGTTCCCGAACGAATCATCAGTGCGTCGTACTGCCCAATAACATTAATCAGTTCGTCGGCGGATAACCCGGTTTTAACATCAACTTGAGCGACTTGAGAGAGAATATCAATTCCCGCTTGGTCTACGGGATCTGAGACAAGAACTTTAGCCATAGGATTGAAAATAAAGCGTTTGACGAGAAATTTAAGTAGAATTACGCAGGTTCGCGATCGGACTAGATCAGTTTATCATTAGCTAGCAGCCTTTTAAGCCGTTCCGATCGGAAGCTGACAGATTGCGCTGATTAAGCGTTAGAGTGAATGATTGTAGCCCTTTAATCGACAAGTTCGCGCAACATGGATTATCTCATTGCGATCTTCCCCGATCGCCTGAAAGCTGAAGAAGCATATACTGCCCTCGAAAAAGAAGCCCTGCCAACCTCTCAAATCGCGATTTTGGGGCGAGGTTACAAAACTGCCGAAGAATTCGGACTCGGAGATCCGAAAGCGAAAGCCAAGAAGCAAGCGTTGCTGATGGCATTATGGATCGTGCCGTTCGGCTTCATCGCCGGTTTTGTGTTTAACTTGCAGACGGGAATCGAGATTGTTCCAGCTTTGGGAGGATTGGGAAATCATATTCTCGGCGGGCTGTTTGGCGCGATTGGAGGAGCGATGGGTAGTTTTTTTGTCGGCGGTGGCGTGGCTCTCACTTCCGGGAACGATTCTATCATTCCGTACCGCGATCGCCTCGCACAAGGACAATATTTAGTTGTAGTAGGCGGTACGCCAAATCTCCAACAACAAGCACGCCCGATTCTCCGTCGTTTTACCTCCGAACCCTTACAAACTTACGCCGATTCATAATAATTCGTAATTCGTAATTCGTAATTCGTAATTCGTAATTCGTAATTCGTAATTCGTAATTCGTAATTCGTAATTCATCATTCCCCCATTCATTATTCACTTTTCATTATTCATTAAAAAATGTTGCCCAGAGAAGAATTATTGAAAGGAGTTGAAAATCGCGACAGTTTGGCACGCGTTATCGACTTAGCCGAACAAGCCATTAAAACTTGGGAAGTAACGGTGACAGATTTTTTGTCGCCAGCGGTGTTAATTGAAGTCGAAGAACGCTTCGCAAAACTTACCGAAATCGATCGCGTCGCTTGGGGAGGATACCCGCAAGCAGAACGCCAACGCATCGGGATTGCACGTTCTGAAATTCCTTTGGATGCAGCACAAGTAAACCTCGCTGCTGTCGATATTGCAGGTAATTTTCTTTTCGATGCGGCGACGCATCGCGATTTCCTCGGTGCAATGTTAGGAACGGGAGTCGTGCGCGAGAAAGTCGGCGATATTCTCGTCCTCGGAGAACGGGGCGCGCAGGCGATTGTCGTCCCGGAATTGGTAGAATTTTTGGAGACGAACTTGAATCAAGTGCGATCGGTTCCAGTGAAAGTTCGACGCATCGAACTCGAGGAATTAAAAGTTCGCCCCCCCAAGAAAAAAGAAATGACAACCGTTGAAGCATCGCTGCGGTTAGACGCGATCGCATCGGCTGGTTTTGGACTCTCTCGCAGTAAAATGTCAGATGCAATTTCTGCCGGGGATGTGCGCGTTAACTGGAAAGAAGTATCGCAACCCAGTTATGCTGTCAAGTCTGGCGATCTAATTTCTTTTCGCGGCAAAGGACGTTTAGAAGTGGGCGAAATTGCTATTACAAAAAAAGAACGCTACCGCGTGCAATTAACTCGTTTCGTCTAATGATGAATTTTGAAATTGCCACAACCTATTTGGGATTGCTATATTTCGTAGGGTGGGCAGCGCCCACCAACCTTAAGTCAGTGCCATTCAACCTTGGCTTGAGTGAAGAAGCGGTATATTCTTCGTGTCTTTGTGGAACTGAAAAACGATGATGCAAGCTCAATGGCAAATCGCCGCCCCTTCAACATCAACAATTCCCCTCGAATTTCTCGAAGCCGTTCGCGCTTATACGCCATATTCTGAAGGAAAATATGCCGCGCAATTATTATGGAAAAGAGGCATCAAAGAGATAGAAGAGTTACCGGGATTCTTTGACCCAGAGCGCTATCTAGCGTGCAGTCCGTTTGAATTCGGACAAGAAATGAAACAAGCCGTTCGACGATTGCTTGCAGCGCGCGACACCGGCGAAAGAGTTACGATTTGGGGCGATTTTGATGCCGATGGGGTCACTTCAACCAGCGTTTTATGGGAAGGATTGGGACAGTTTTTACCCCAAGAACTCCAGTTAAATTATTACATTCCCGATCGCTTCACCGAATCCCACGGCTTAAATTGTGAAGGCATCGATCGCTTAGCCGCAGCGGGAACCACGCTTATCGTCACCTGCGATACGGGTAGCACGAACTTGCGCGAAATCGAGGCAGCGACAGCATTAGGGATCGATCTTATTATCACCGACCATCACGCCCTACCGCCGGAACGCCCGGAAGTCGTCGCCATAATCAATCCTCGTTATTTCGCCGAAACGCACCCGTTTTATCACCTTTCCGGCGTAGCCGTTGCTTATAAATTGGTGGAAGCGATGTATGCAACGCTACCGGAAGTTCCGCAACAACCCTTAGAAGACCTGCTGGATTTAGTCGCGATTGGCTTAATTGCTGATTTGGTCGCATTGAAGGGAGATTGTCGCTATCTCGCCCAGCGCGGTTTGCAGCAATTGCGGAAGCAATCCGTCGCGCCGACTCGTCCCGGAGTGGCGAAATTGCTGGAGTTGTGCAAGCGAAGCGGCGATCGCCCGACGGATATTTCGTTTGGGATCGGGCCGCGCATCAATGCAGTCAGTCGCATTCATGGCGATGCACGCTTTTGCGTAGAATTACTGACGAGTCGCGATCGCGAGCGTTGCGAACAATTAGCCCTAGAAACCGAACTCGCCAATAGCCGCCGCAAGGAGTTACAGAAAACCGTCGCTGCCTCGGTTAAACGACGTTTGGAACAGATCGACCTCTCCACGACAAGCGTTATCGTGTTGGAAGATCCGCAATGGTCGGGGGGCGTGTTAGGGTTAGTCGCAGGGCAGATGGCGCAGGAATACGGCCGTCCGACGGTGTTGTTGAGTCGGGGGGAAGAGGACGAAGATGGGCTGGCGCGGGGTTCGGCGCGATCGATTCGGGAGATAGACTTCTACGAATTAGTGAAATCGCAAGCGCATCTGCTGCATCGTTTTGGTGGTCATCCGTTTGCAGCGGGATTGAGTTTGCCGGTGGAAAATATTCCTTTATTTCGGGACGCGATCGACCGAGAATTAAGAGCTAAAATTGTCGAACCAACAGCGTTAGTCCCAACTTTTAAAACCGATCTAACCGTCACGGTTGCTGAATTAGGAAAAGAATTATTTCGGGAATTAAACCTGCTCGAACCGTATGGAATGGGCAATCCAATTCCGCAACTGCTGATTAAGAATTGCTGGTTTAAAAATGCTTGGAATAAAAATATTACCGATGCCAAGAATAAAACGGTGAGCTATTTAAAAACCACCTTTAAACTCTGCGATGAATCGCGTCCGCAGGGGATTGCAGGGATGTGGTGGGGACATTCGCGGGACGAACTACCGCTAGAGGGGGTACGCTGCGACGCGATCGTTGAGTTAGATTTTAATACTTACAGTCGGGGAGAGGACGGGAAAGGCAGCTACGAAGCGCGTTTAGTTGCGGTGCGGGTTGCGGGCGAAAGTGCCGTTAGCGAGGGGGAGTGGAAGGGAGAATGGATGGCAGATTGGCGGGGTAAAGGGGAAGAGATGGCGGAAGCAGCAACTTCTTATGCAGTTTTGAGGGATTGTCCGAGTAGTTGGAGGAAATTGCAGGGGGAATTTAACGCCGCAGTTGCGCAATCCAAACCTTTAGCCCTGGCTTATCCTTCTCCCGAATCGCCCACCCCAGAGCAAGTTTGGCGCAAACTCATCGGGATTGCGAAACACCTCGATCGCACCGCTACCCCAGCAAGTTTAGAGCAAATCGCGATCGCGTTGGGTCTGAGTCGTCTTACCCTCGAATCGGGATTGGAAGCGTTGAAAAGTTTGGGGTTCGAGCTAAAACGCACGGGCGATTCTTTAAGCATTCGCTGGAAATCCCAAAACTCGAATCCTGCAACTGACGCAATTTCTTTGTTCCTATTGCAAATCGAAGAAGAACAATTCAGACAAGGATATTTTTATCGCGCTCCTGTAGAAACTTTACAAGCCGGATTGTAGAAAAATTTCCTTCAATTTTTTATTTAACTTAAGAAAGACAAACGATAAACTAAAACACTTTAGCTAAAATTATGGAATAAAAATTTTAAGAGCAGCATCTATTAAAAGCTCTTTTTGGTCATTTATTTCGATTTGTGTCCAAGTTGTCTTTGAACCTATTTCTTGAGTCAACAAAACAGAAGATTGTTGATAAAGCGGTGCTTTACACATAAAGGGATCATTCCCGCCTAAAGTATTTTGACCTGGATCCATAATTGTCAAGTTCCCAAGTGTATTTTTAAGTGGCTCAAGATTAGAGTCTAAAACTGAACTACCTGAATTACGTGGATACACATGTTCAATGGATGTTCCTGCAAAGTCATAAACCCTACTTTTATCAACACAAACAGGTACTCCTGCCGCACCATTTTTGTACCATTGATAATAGTATTCAACGGTCATAAGAAAATATTTAAGTGGTTTGTTCCCACCAGACTCTTTATACTCAAGCATATTAAGAGCATTTTTAAATGTTGAATCTGTAGCTTTTGTACTGATTAGATTTTGCAGTTTTGTTTTTATATTAGAGATAGTATAAGAATTCGGGTCTTGTCTGATAGCTAGTGACTCTTGATAGTAAATACCCTTCAAAGGGGTTGCGTGCTGATTGCATATTATTTTATATCTAAAAAAAGTTCTTTCGACTATCTGAACTATTTCGGAGAATAATCGATGATCGAGTTTAGCCGCTGCAAGAAATAAAGGAATTGATAAATCATGTCCAAGTTCAACTAAAAGAATATTTAAGCGAGTTATATCCCAGCCAGTAATAGGTTGCTGTTTTGAATATAACCACTGACCTTTTATGAGCTTTCTACACTTGATGATATCCTCATGGATGTTCTTTACCGTTTCATGAATCTGCTGTGCATGGTGTAGTGTTAAGCTAATCTGCTGATTTTGAGGAAAGAATTTATCGAGAAACATATCAAACAAAGCATTTTGCTGAGGTCTATTTCCTTGATAGGACTCATAAATCCAGTTAAGATAATTCTTAGTATCAGCAGGAGGATCGGCTAGTATTTCGTCCCACATTCTTTCAACAGCGTCCTGTTGTTGATTAAAACCTTCTAAAAGCTCTAATGTTTTAGCTCTTAAAAGGTCACCATCCGTTAGATTAGTACCTCTATCGTTAATAACCTGAAAAAGCCGAAACGCATCCTCTCGGCTGCCAGTTACCATGTGGAGAATAGTAAAGTCATTGTCCAGAATATTTTGAACTATTTCAAGATCGTCAATTTTGTCTTCAATCCTAGCATGAGAAGCAATGATTGACTGAATAGTGGTTCTCAGGGAATTATAGGCATATAAAATTTTGTTATGAGAATCTCTTGAAACAGAAGTCTGAATGTCACGAATTAATTCTTTATAAAAAGATCGATCGGCTTTAGATAGTTCTAAAACTTCAACAGGAGTAACCACTCTTTGGACTTCTTGGCTAAATTCTATAAAACGTTCAGATAGCTTTTCTATTCGTCCTTTTATAATTGATTCATTATCAGTATCGCCTAATCCATTTGCTTCTACTTGCAATTCTTTGTAGCTTTTTACTAAGCACGCGACTAGCAAAGTAAATGTTGCAATTCTTTGCTGACCATCAATGATTTCGTATTTATGCTGATTAACTGTGCCTGGAACAGAGTGTTTTACGCTTAGGATTCCACCAAAGAAATGGTTTACAGGTGAATCCGATCTCCTTTTTTCAAAACACTTTTTTAAGTCTTTTATGAAATCAGATACAGATTCAGCATTCCAAGCATAAGCTCTTTGATACTTTGGAATGAAGAACATGGGTTTATAGGAAAATAGGTTACCAATAGAAGTATATGCCGGCTCAATATTCATATATATTTATTCAAATCTTGCTGCAATATCTTTATACTATATCACCGTATCATCTTCCAACTGACCGACAGCACGATAATCTCTATTGATGCGTGCTGAATAGATGGGCAAATTGGGATGGACTTTCTTGAATCGCAAGCTGGGATAGCTCGGATCTTGCTTGAATTGCCGATAGGCTTTACGGGCTGGGGGGGCGACAAGCAAGCCGAAATCTAGACAGGGATACAAATTGAAGCCAATATGGTAAAAAAAGATCGGTCTACTATTGTCAATGAGACCGACCTACCTAAAAATGATTCATCCATTATACCAAAAACACTTAGAACATCAACTCTCTCAAGCTCAACTGTTGTTTCTCTCAGTCATTATTGAAGTTCTTCAAAGTCTCAAACAAGTTAAAGCCGAACTGATAGCGACAGCCTTGCCCTTGCCAATCTTATTTGAGAGCCGTCGCAAAAAGTTGCAAAGATTATTATCCTTGAAAGCCCTGAATATGAAAAGGATATGGTTTCCGATTCTTCAAGATTGGCTGGCGACCACATTCCCGGATTCAGACCATCTTTACATTGCTTTAGACCGTACCAATTGGGACAACCTTAACTTGCTGATGGTAAGCTTGATTTACCGCAACAGAGCAATTCCTTTATATGGAGAATTCTTAAATAAACTCGGTTCGAGTAACCTGAGCGAGCAAATCCGAGTTTTGTCGCCGGTTTTAGCCTTGTTGAAGTCCTATCGAGTTGTCGTTCTCGGAGACCGAGAATTCTGTTCGGTTCTGTTGGGAGATTGGCTTGGGGAGCAGGGTGTCAGCTATGTATTGCGTTTGAAGGAAACGACTTCGTTCCAAAAAAATGGCAAGTTTGAGAGCCTCAATAAACAAGGACTTAAACCGGGGACTTCTTTCTTTTTTAAAAGGGTCAAAGTGACTCAACAAGTGAAAAGTAAAACTTTTAATGTAGCGGGGAAGTGGAAGCGGACTTATCAGCAGACTTCGGTGGCAGAAGGTTGGTATCTGCTCACCAATCTGGAGAGTAAAAATGAAGCGATCGTCGCCTATAAAAAACGCTTTGATATTGAAGAAATGTTCCGCGACTTCAAGAGGGGTGGTTACAACTTGGAAGACAGTCAAATTCGAGGTGAGAGGTTGAATTCTTTGATGTTGTTACTGTTTATGGCTTATTTTCAAGCAACGATGACAGGGCAGAAATTTAAACGTCAGAATCTCCAAAAATATTTGGGAAGACCCGAACAAAAACGGCGCAACACCCGTAGACACAGTAGCTTTTACTTGGGTCTTTACTGTCGAGACTGGATTCCTTTTTGGCATCAATGCTGGGAAATGGTGGAGAAGTTAATGCAATTAAGTCCGAATAAGCTCCCGTATTATCAGCGAGGCATGAGGGCTATGAAGCTGATTCTTTCTACATTTTAGCCTTCTTGTCGCCCCCCCAGCTTTACGGGTCTGCTCTTGAATCGGTTCCGGGAGATCGGCAAACATTTCTCGGAACCGAGCAGTATACGAGATTTCACAACGTTTCCGGGTCTAATTCTTGAGTCTCACCCGCTCGATATTCTGCCATTGCTTCGGCTGCTAGTTTAGCCAATAAGTCTGGCGATCGCGCAAAGGAGTCGTCCCATTGCTGCTCTTCTTCGAGTTCTTCTAAAATTAGGGTTGCGATCGCATCCTGTTTATCTGTTGGTAAGGTTTTTAATCGGGCGATCGCTTGTTCAAGCAATTTGGTCATGGTTACAGTCCTCCTATATGATAGCATTGCCAAAATCTACGAGTCGTAAAATGCCTCAAATTGCTCGGTAGTGTCCTGCTTCAAAATCAGCTATTGCTTCTTCAGCTAAGTTATCTAGTTTGCCAGCGGCAATATCATTCTCAAGCTGTTCGTCCCAATGCTGATAATCTAAATCGAAAAACCACACTAGAAGCTGATTAAAATCATTAGGTGAAAGCTGGAGGATTGCAGTTTCGAGTTGTTCGAGCGTTAACATTGTCTTTCCTCTTTCTTCTGCTGGATGAATGATTGCTTTCTTTTCAAAGTGTAGTGACGGATACCGATAGTCTTGTTTCAGAAATTCATAGCATCGGTCGGCTAGCTCTTGAATCTCGTCGGGCAACTGTCGATAATGATAATGATACCAAAAATCAGGGGTTGCACGATGTATCACAAGTCAGTACAACGCCCTTCCCGTATATGTTGCAGTGTTATGCCTTACATACCGTCGGCAAAATATCTTAAAAGTGTTGAGATATATTACCTCAAACTCAACACTAACAGTTTTGTCCGTCCGCTGCCATGAAGTGTTAGCTCGCGTCACGCACCTTGGCATACATGAAGGCATCTCTAGGAATTGTTGAAATGTTAGGGCGGATTTGGTAGCAACGCAACCTCCCTTCACACACTAAACCACTCTTTTCCAGAACTTTAACTGAAGCAAGGTTTTCCGTATCGCAAGTTGCCCAAACTCGATGAATTTCTGGCAAGTTAATTGCCCATTCCACGACAGCACAAGCGGCTTCTGTTGCATAACCTTGTCCCCAATATTTCTGATTGAGCAGATAACCAAAACCAGCCGCACGATCTTCTACCCAACAACTAATCGTGCCAATGGGTCGATCGTCAGGTTTGACTGTAAGTACCCAGGAGAAACTACCTGATTCCCATTCTGCCGGACGGCTCTCCAGGAATTTTAAAACCTCGCTGACATCAGTACGAGGACGATAATCCATGTAGTGAATGACTTTGGGATCGCTAGCATATTCAAAGATTGCCTCCGCATCTGCGAGACGAGGGCGGCGTAAAATAAGCCTTTCTGTTGTAAATACTTCAGGAGCCTGTAACATGAGAGCGCTTTTATCTTTATCGGCAAATAACGGACTCACACATTTGAGATTATCCAATAAAACCCAAATTAGAGTTTTCTTAATAATTTATCTATCTCATCACCTTTTAGCGCCTCGATCGCTAACATTCACAAAAATCAATGATTGCTCTTGCGATCTTGTATCGCGAGGGGTACAGCAGTCTGTTAAACTCAGAAAATGGGATGTTTTACCTCGCGCTTGCAATCGAAATAAAGAGCCAGCATTACTCAAAATCTTGGCTTGAAATGGAAGTTAATTACCGAGATCGATAAATAAAGCTAGTCTATGTTAGAAGCGTGCGCGTTAACAACAATATTAATCGGTTTTCTAGGGATTATTTTAAAGAAAAATCTCGTCATGAAAATTGTTTCAATGGATGTCATGAGTACCGGAGTTGTTGCTTATTACGTGCTAATGGCATCGAGCGATGGTTTGTTGACCCCAATTTTAGGGGATATCAAAAATACCGACTATGCCGATCCAGTTCCCCAAGCCGTTATTTTAACCGCCATCGTCATCGGCTTTTCCATTCAAGCATTAATGCTTGTCGGCGTGATGAAACTCGCCCGAGACAATCCAACCTTAGAGAGTCGCGAAATCGAAAATAATAATAGGCTATGAATGCTCTGACAATCGCTTGGATTGCCTTCCCCTTCTTCATTGGGTTCCTCATCTTCCTATTTCCAAAAATCGATCGCGTCCTCGGAGTAATCGCAACCTTCGCCTCCATTGAATACGCGATTCTTTTATTTCTTCAGCCCTCACCCCTCAACTACCAGCTATTAGACAGCTTCGGGGTGACATTAATTTTAGACCAGCTAACCAGTTATTTCATCCTCACCAATGCCCTCGTTACCTTAGCCGTCTTGTTCTACTGTTGGCAGCGCGGGAAAAGTGCCTTTTTCTACGGCCAACTGCTGATTTTACACGGTAGCGTTAATGCGGCCTTTGCCTGTGCGGATTTAATCAGCTTGTACGTGGCGCTGGAAGTGAGCGGAATTGCCGCATTCCTGCTGATTGCCTATCCGCGCAGCGATCGCACGCTTTGGGTTGCCTTGCGCTACCTCTTCGTCAGCAATACTGCCATGCTGTTCTACCTCATCGGTGCAGTCTTGGTGTATCGGGCGAGTCATTCCTTCAGTTTCGCCGGATTGGGGAACGCGCCCCCCGAAGCGATCGCGCTGATTTTTCTGGGATTATTAGTTAAAGGTGGAATCTTCCTCTCTGGATTGTGGCTTCCGCTGACGCACTCCGAATCCGAAACCCCCGTCTCGGCAATCCTTTCCGGCGTTGTCGTCAAAGCAGGCGTATATCCCCTAATTCGCTGCGCGTTGATGGTGGAGGAAGTCGAACCCATCGTCCGCTTTTTTGGCGTAGTAACGGCCTTACTCGGCGTATTCTTCGCTGTCTTTGAAAAAGATAGTAAGCGAATGCTCGCATTTCATACCATATCCCAACTGGGTTTTATCCTTGCCGCACCCGTTGTCGGCGGGTTCTACGCCCTCACCCACGGACTGGTGAAAGCGGCGCTATTTATGCTAGCCGGACGCTTACCGAGTCGCAGCTTTAAAGAATTGCAAGAACGTCCCATCGATCGCCAGATTTGGATTGCTTTAGTCATTGCCAGCTTTTCGATTTCCGGTTTCCCGATGTTAGCCGGTTTTGGAGCCAAGATCTTAACCTCCAAAAACTTTTTGCCGTGGCAAGAAGTCGCGATGAATATTGCAGCCCTGGGAACCGCAATTTCTTTTGCAAAGTTCATCTTTTTGCCCTTCAAAAACTCGGAAGAGAAGTCAGAAATCCAACGCGGTTTTTGGGCAGCTATGTTAATCTTACTGGGTGGATTAATCGCCGCCAATAGTGTTTACTACGAAGCCTATACTTGGGGGAACGTTATTAAACCGATCGCAACGATTGTTGTAGGATGGGGACTGTACTTAACAATTTTCAAGCGAGCGAGCGTCAAACTTCCTCGCGTTGTTGAAGAATTCGAGCATTTAATCGGAGGAATGACGTTAATGTCAATGTTTATTTTTTGGATTGTGTTGATACGTTCAAACTTATGAATCTCCTATTAAGATTGACGATTTGGTTCTTATTAACCTCAGATTTCAGTTTGCCGAACATTATTATCGGGATTGCGATCGCCTTACTGCTGCCCGGGCCGCGCATAACCTCGGCATCGCTGGGAGATTGGCTGCGCGCGCTGCGCGAGATTTTTGTTGCCGTTCCTCAAGCTTATGTCGAAGCAGTTGAAATGATCCTGCGCCCGCACCGCCACGAAGAGATCGTCGCCGAACGGGTTAAACCGCAGCGATCGCTGGGATTAATTTTTCTCGATATTTTTCTGATTACTTTTACCCCAAAAACCATTGTCGTGAGATATCGGCAAGAAGGATGGTACGACGTTCATTACGTGCGAAGGAGGCTGCATTGACTCTCAATGAAATGATTTTAATGGGCGCGATCGCAACCTTGCTCGTTCCCCTATACGAAGCGTGGAAAGATGAAAATATCTGGCAAACTATGCTTGCTTTTGCCAGCATTTCCAGCAAAACCGCAATTATTGCTTTGCTCGTTTCCGTGCTGCGCGACGATTGGATGCTGGGGGTTGTTGCAGTTATCATCCTCAGCGTTGGTAATGCCGGATTAATGTTACTCGCTCACATTCTCAAACGCTTGCAAGAAGAATGATCAATTTACTCAGTTATCTTTGCTTGGGAATCGGTCTCTTTTTTTGGTATTGGGGAACCTTACCGCTGTTGGGCAAGCGATCGGTATTATTCAAACTGCACAGCTTGTCCGTATCCGATACATTAGGTTCGATCGCGATCGTTATCGGACTGCTGCTGAGAATTCCCAGCGAATGGCCGCTTCTCGTCCTCGCCCTCGTTAGCTTAGCCCTCTGGAATACCATGCTGGGCTACGTTTTAGCTTATTGCTCGACCAAAGAAGGCGAAAATGACCTCTCCTAACCTTGAAATTAACTTTATCGTCCTTTTGCTCCCGATCGCGGCTGCCTTAGTCGTCTTTCAGGTTAACCCCTATCATACCCTCGTGCTGCGGGGAATGCTAGGCGCGATCGCAGCCCTCGTCTACACCGTCTCCGGCGCGCCCGATGTCGCCCTCACCGAAGCCTTAGTCGGAACGCTGCTGGCGATTACCCTTTACGCCGTCGCGGTGCGATCCTCCTTAGTCTTGCGCCTGGGCATTTTAGAAGGAAAAGAAAGCGAATTGCAGCGCGTTTTAGCCGACTTGCGCGCCGTTATCGAACGGCACTACCTGCGGCTAGAAATCGTTCCCTACGCCGAAAAACAAGCATTAGAAAGCGCCCTCGCAGAAAAGGAAATTCACGCAATTTGCTCGTCAGAAGGAATGCCGGAAAAAGCCGCCCGCCTCACCGTTCGCATTCGCCGCATTTACGACATTCTCGAAGCCGAACTGCGATCGCCCGAGACGATTTTAAATCATGTTGAAGTAACCGACGCGATCGTCCCCCAATTGGAGAAAAAGCATCTATGAAATGGGTTTATATTATTGCAAGCATCCTACTGTTCGTTAAAATGCTCCTCGTGGCGAACCCTAGCGCAGACTTTCCGCTGCCCATTGTCGAAACCATCGTGCGAGAAAGTGGCGTTCCTAACGCCGTCTCCGGGGTAATTTTCCGCAACCGCCTCTACGACACCATTTTTGAAGTCGTCGTCTTTACGATCGCAATTTTAGGCTGCAACTACCTCCTCGCCACAGAAAAGCCCTTTCCGATGGTGTATCAACTCCCTGACAGCCCTTCAATTTTATTAGCACGCTTAGGAGCAACAATCTCGGCGTTGGTCGGAATCGAACTAGCAATTCGCGGCCATCTCAGTCCTGGAGGCGGTTTTGCGGCGGGCGTTGCAGGCGGAACTGCCATTGGTTTAGTCGCGATTACCTACTCCCCCCAAGCCATGCAGCAAATTTATCAACGTTGGCAAGCTGCCCGCTGGGAGAAAGTTTCAGTATTGCTATTTATCGTGCTTTCTGCCGTTACTCTCTGCGGTTGGGAACTCCCCCACGGCGACTTAGGGACATTAGTTAGCGGCGGTATTTTGCCCTTCCTCAACTTTTTAGTTGCCGTGAAAGTTGCATTGGGTTCTTGGGCGGTAATTTTGTTGTTTATTCACTATCGAGGATTGTTGTGAGCGATCGCATTGTCTTGACAGACTGTAGACGATCTGTCACCATGAAGACTAGAGATCGTTTGTTCTTAACTATGGAATTGCAACTCTCTTTATTTCCGAGCGATCGAGAAGCTCCAAATACCAGCAAGAAATCCGATAATAAATCGAAGACTTTATACTGGGAGGAACTTTTCTTAAACTTTTGCCTGAGATTTTCCGCCGATTCAAAATTCATTCTCTTTTCTCGCTCTCTCGCTCCAGGTTATTAAGAAGGTTTGAGACGGTAAGATTTAAGCCTCTAGCTAGGGCGACAATCGCCGTTAGAGAAGGATTTCTCACGCCGCGCTCTAATCCCGATATATAGGTGCGATCGAGGTTACAACGCAATCCCAGTTCTTCCTGCGAGATCCCGGCTGCCGTCCGATGTTGTCTGATTAAAGAGCCGAAAGCTTTCAGGATTTTTGCTTTTGAGGGTTCCATTCAACCATCGTCAATGCTAGATGACAATGAGTCTACGGACTATCCGTCACATATTTCAGGATAAATTGTCGTTTAAGGCAACAACTCAAAGTAATCGCAGTGGCTTGGACGAATAATTGAAAAATCTCGACGATCGAGTTTTATACCTCTGAAGCAATCAATACTCAACCCTATATAGCGGTTTTCACATGAATGAGGTACACCCAGCGGGCGAATACCATTCGCCCCTACGGGGCGGCGTTTAATTTCGAGGCGACCTCGAAATCCGCGCCCCTACCGATTTCATTTTTGGATCTGTACCTCACACAAAAGAAAAACGTTATAACTTTCCATCACTCGCCCCGCCCCGCAAAATTGCTCGTAATAAGCGCGACTCACCGCGTCGCCCTCTGCCGAAAGTTCGTCAATCCCA
Source organism: Oscillatoria sp. FACHB-1406 (assembly GCF_014698145.1). Lineage (NCBI taxonomy): Bacteria > Bacillati > Cyanobacteriota > Cyanophyceae > Oscillatoriales > Oscillatoriaceae > Oscillatoria > Oscillatoria sp. FACHB-1406. The sequence goes on from NZ_JACJSM010000007.1 coordinate 47,178, forward strand.
ATCCCATTACGTCCAATCTCTTTCCCCGAACTATGGATATATTTTCCCTCTCCTAAATACAGCGCAACGTGAGTCACTCGATGGGTTTTCTTGAAAAACAGTAAATCGCCCCGTTGCAAGTCTTCTACCTCAATTGGTTGGGTAAAATCCGCTTGTTGATAAGAATCCCGAGGCAACCAAATTCCGGAAGCAGAAAACGCCGCCTGCATTAGTCCCGAACAATCGTAGTTCGGCGCAACCGTTCCGCCCCAAAGATATTCATTCGTACAGTCCATTGCTGCTAACATGAAATCAATAATTTCGGGAAGTCGTTGTTCGATTTCCTCGCGGGTAACGAAGATCGATTTGTAAGGCGTTGCTGGTGCTTCGAGGTGCGGTAAATCGGTCATCAGCAACCAACCGCTATAGCCATCCTCGCATAACTGCACTTCTATTGCCGCTTCGACGGGTGCGGGCGTAAGGATGCGTAAAAAGCGCCCTGCGGCGGCTTGCGTGACTAAACTTTCGGCTTGAGGCGACTTGTAAAGATTCAGCGCGGTTAAGCAGCGATATTGCCCTGTTGCAGAGGTTGGTAAGGTTGGTATCATATCAGTTCGATGCGATCGCGCGGTTTTTTAAAAGTTACCCGAGGCATAGCACTGCGGCTGCCCCTATTTAGCTTAACTGGGTCAGGTAGCAGCGAACAAAAAAGCAAAATCCAGTTAGAATAACTCTCAAGCTATTCCCCAAACTGGCGATGACTGCGACTCTAAAAGAATTCGAGATAACCATTCCCGAAATGACAGCGGGGCGAAAGCACTACCGCCCGCAAAATCACCGCCGCATTCTCTGCGTGTTTCCGAAGTACGCGCAATCCTTCGGAACGCTGCACCACGCCTATCCTCTCACGGGCGGACGGGTGCGCGCCTTTATGCCCCCCCAAGGACTTCTGATTGTCGCTGCTTACCTCCCCTCGGAATGGGAGGTTCGCTTCATTGACGAAAATATTAAACCGGCGAAAGCTTCGGATTATCGTTGGGCGGATGTTGTCATCGTTAGCGGAATGCACATCCAGCGCCCTCAAATTAACCGCATCAACGAACTCGCCCACAAAGCCGGAAAAATAACGTTTGTGGGCGGTCCTTCCGTTTCCGGCTGTCCGGAATATTACCCCGACTTCGACCTGCTGCATTTGGGCGAATTGGGCGACGCAACCGATAAAATTATTGAGTACGTCGATTTGCACGGCGATCGCAGACCCGAACAACAAATTCGCTTTGAAACCCAAGAACGCCTCCCGTTAAGCGAATTTCCCACCCCCGCTTACCACCTCATCAATCTCGACCAATATTTCCTCGCGAATATCCAATTTTCTAGCGGTTGTCCCTATCGCTGCGAGTTCTGCGACATTCCCGAACTCTACGGGCGCAATCCCCGCCTGAAAACGCCCCAGCAGGTTGTCGCCGAACTGGATGCGATGCTAGAAAGTGGCAATCCCGGCGCGGTGTATTTCGTCGATGATAACTTTATTGGCAATCGGCGCGCGGTGACGGAATTGTTACCCCATCTCATCGATTGGCAGAAACGGCGCGGTTATCCGGTGCAATTTGCTTGCGAAGCGACGCTCAATCTCGCTCAAAGTCCCCAAATCTTGGAGATGATGCGCGAGGCTTACTTTTGTACGGTATTTTGCGGCATCGAAACGCCGGAAACCGACGCGTTAAAGTCGATTTCTAAGCAGCACAACCTGAGTATGCCGATTTTGGAGGCCGTGAAAACCTTCAATCGCTACGGAATGGAGGTGGTTTCGGGGATTATTATCGGTCTCGATACCGATACGCCCGATACAGGCGATCGCATCCTGGAATTTATTCGCCTTTCCAATATTCCGATGTTGACAATTAACCTTCTTCATGCTTTGCCTCGGACTCCACTTTGGCGAAGATTGGAAGCGGAAGGGCGATTGTCTTTTGATGAAACGCGCGAATCGAACGTCGAATTTCTCTTACCTTACGAACAAGTGGTTGAGATGTGGCGGCGTTGCATCACCACCGCTTACGATCCGGATTTTCTCTATCGACGCTATGCGTATAATATGGAGCATACTTATCCCAATCGCATCAAAGTTCCGAACAGTCCGGCGCGAGTTTCAAAGAAGAATATTCGCAAGGGATTGACGATGTTAGGGAATATTTTATTGCGCGTGGGCGTTTTTAGTCGCTACCGCAAGACGTTTTGGGAGTTAGCAGGCCCGAAACTGAAAGCAGGTAAGATTGAGGGAATTATTCATGTGGGAATGGTGGGGCATCATTTGATTCAATTCGCCCGAGAGTGCGGGCGCGGCGATGAATCTGCCTCATTTTACGCTCAAAAATTACGTTGAATGAGGCTTTAAGGGCGAAGGCCATTCGCCCCTACTTTTTTGGGTTTAAACCGACTTTGGTTTGAGAGTGTTACTCGACTTTAAGGGCGAAGGCCATTCGCCCCTACCCTAGGTTTAAACCGGATTTGGTTTGAGAGTCTAAACTCCGAATTACGAATTACGAATTACGAATTACGAATTACGAATTACGAATTACGAATTACGAATTACGAATTACGAATTACGAATTACGAATTATTCCAGGCGTTCGACGACTAAAGTCAGGTTCTCTCTACGGAGAACTCGCACGACTTCGCCAGGGACAAAAGTCATTTTGCGATCGCAGCGTGCCTCCCAGTAAGTGCCGCGAAACTTAACGCGCCCGCTTTTATAGGGTTGGATTTCTTCATCGACAATCGCTTCGCCTTGCCAAGGATTGGAACTGCGATCTATGGGCATAAAATTTACGCTTCGGATATTTCTGTATATTCAGATTTTGCACGATTCTCGCTCGAGTTGGAAAAATAACTGGGTTTCCTCAATAAATGGCGACTAACCAAGCGTACAACTCCCCGCGCTCGAACGGAGAAACTGCCCCGCCCCCAAGTAATGAACGATCTGGACTTGTTGCGGACTACCGCTGAGGGGACGCAAACTTGCATAGAGTCCGTGTTGCGATCGCGCCATACTATAAATTCCTCTACCATCGTTCGCTTTACCTCGGAATTGCCCGCTAAAGGGCAGTTTAGAATAATCGGCATCGGGGGCGATTTCCTCGAAAGCACTGAGGGGAGCGCGATCGAGTAATGTTGAGATGCGAGCGTTGCGATCGCGGCGCTGAACCGTTATCGTAAAGTTGCCCCGAGAGCGACCTGTAATTTTGTAGGTTAAGCTGGAACCATTATGAGAGGCGATCGCTGCATTGCACGTTAGGTTTTGAGGGATTGCCCGCGCAATAGTCGGGAACAAAATAGAAGAGGCTAGAACTGAAAAAATTGCTAAGCTGTTTAAAACTTTCTGCATGGGCTAAATCACTCTCAAGGCGTTCGTATCGATGAACTCAAACTAGCCAAAACTTTTGAGGGGTGCGCTTGCGTATCAATTTTGGTAACGCGCTCGATTTTTGAAGAAATTTCGTCTAAGTAAGAATGAAACAATATTCAGAAATTATGGTCAAAAATCTATTATTCTCCACCGCCGCGATCGCAACCTTCAGCATCAGTTGGAGTCCTGCGGTTTTTGCCAATCCCACCGAATCCCTAGCTGCAAGTAGCGCCCTGCGTTCCCGAGGTGCAGCAGGAGTTGCCGAATTTATCCAACAGTATCGCGATCGCCTCGACGATCCGCAAGTTCGCCTTGCCCTCGATAAAATTTGCCAGCAGCGGGATTGTTACGCCTCGCAACTGTATTGGTACACGGATTTAGAAGCCGCAAAAGCGGAAGCGAAGGCAACCGGAAAACCGATTTTATCCTTGCGATTGTTGGGACGGTTGGATGAAGATTTGAGTTGTGCGAATAGCCGCTTTTTCCGCGTTGCTTTGTATCCGAATGCAGAGATTTCTAAAGTGTTGCGCGATCGCTATATTCTACACTGGCAATCGGTGCGCCCCGTCCCGCAAGTGACTATCGACTTTGGCGACGGGCGACAATTGAAACGGACTTTAACCGGCAATAGCATTCACTACATTCTCGACTCCGACGGGCGCGTACTGGATGCGTTACCGGGAATGTACGGCCCGCAAGCCTTTCTGCAACACTTAGAACGCGCCGAAACCCTCGATCGGCGCTTGCAACAACTGCCCGAAAGCGATCGCGCCGATACCCTGCGCCAATATTACCGCGATCGCGTCGCCACCCTCCAAAATGACTGGCAAGCCGACCTTTCTCAACTCGGAATCCAGCCCCCCAGCGAACTCGCACCCCTTCCCGCCGAAATTCCCACCGCCGCCGAAGCCGGACGCTTAGCCGTCAGTAAAATGATGGTTGAAGCACCGCTACTCAACGCCATTGCTAGCAGCAATCGAGAACGGTTGAACGCTGCCACTGAAATCGCCGGATGGGAGAAACTCGCGCAACTCCGCGCCGCCGACAGTCGTTTGGATGAGAACAGTCGCGCTTTGATGCGGGCGAAAAATCCCCGCACCTGGGAGATGCAAATCGGTCAGGAGGATGCCCTAGCGCCCGTTGTCGAACGCTTTGAGATGGTTATGGCGATCGATACCATCCGCAATCAATATCTCCTGCAACCGCAAATTTATCAATGGTTGCTGGATCGTCCCAATTTTGCCAACAATCTCGACACTTTAAACGCGCAAGTTTACGATCGCCTCTTCCTTACGCCGAATTCCGATCCCTGGCTCGGTTTATTACTTGAAGATGAGTTTACCGCGATCGACAATCAGGGCGCAATCTAAAATTGGGTTCAACCCTTCATTGTAACGTTTTAAGGCGATGTTTTGACGAGTTTATAGAGCCTTTTATTAACAACAGGCTCGGCTTTAAAATTGCGATCGCGAGCGATAAATTCAAGGAACTGCTTATCGGGATAATACAAAAATAAATCGCTAAACTCGCGGCTTTCCTGCTCCAAGTTTACTTTTTGCTGCCACTGCGCTTCGTCCTCATTTTTGAGGAGTTGAAAGCGAACTTTAGGGTTGACTAAATAACTGAGAGCGAGTAGGAAACTGTGGGTTGCTTCGCTGATAACTAAAGGACGTTCTGCTCGATTGATTTCAGGAGCAATTTTCAGGTTTTCCGAACTCGCAGTTCCCCGTTGGTCGTCCAATCCCCAGTCTTGCGCTCCTAACAACTCAATCCCAGACAAAATGCCTCCAACCAGCAGGAAAATTAACAAAATTTTTCCGAGGTTGCGCTGCAATTGTTTGTGTCCGCTCATGAGATGAATAACTCCTCCAGCGATCGCAAGTTCGGCAGCCAGAAAGTAAGGGAGATAATAACGCGCTTGTAGCGAACGAATCGAAGTTGAGATTAAATCGGGAACGATCTGAGCGAGGGCAGGAATAACTGCTAACAAAATCAGGAAAGACCAAATTTTTAGAGGGGTATAGCGACAGAGAAGATAAAAGGCAAAAATAACCAAAATAACAATCGCATAATCGAGATACTTATCGAGACGAGTAGGCGTGTAGAAATTGATAAATGTATTGCCGGTATTGTCGATCAGCTTGGTGACAATTTTGCCAATATTGTTATCAAACTGACGGTAATATTTGGTGTTGTTCCTAACCGTATCTAAGTTATTGAAGATGTGGAAAAGCCAGGGAAAGAAGAGAACAAAGCCCGATCCCGCAGAAAGTAAGTAAGCTTTTAAAATCGGAGTGTAACGGAAGCGTTGGACGAGCAAAACGTAAATTCCCTGCGCGAGAGCAACAAAGGCGAAAAATAAATGGGTATAGAAGCCCATCGCAATGGTTACAGCGTAGAGAATCCAAAGTTTAAGGGTAGGTTGACGGAGCGCTCGTAACAATAAGGCACTTGAAAGCGCGATCGCAACCGTCCATAAGCTATATTGAGTTGTATTTTGAGCCGCCATCATCTGAACAGGAGAAATAGCAACCAGTGCGACGGCAACCCAGCCTACAGCGGGCGATTCAAACAGTTCTAAGCACCACCAATAAATGCAAGGAAGGGCGAGCAAAGATAGCACGATTGAGAAGACGCGGGCTGCGCTTGGAGTATTAAAAATCTGCATCCAAAAGCGCGTTAAGAGGGGATACAAGGGCGGATGTTCCGGATTGCCCGCGATCGCATCGAGCGCATCTCCTAACGTTCGATCTGTTCCCGGCTTTTGATAGTGTTGTAAATCTTCAACGCTGAGGATATCTCCCGTAAACTTCGTTTCGATAAATGCGCTACTTCTCATTCCCGATAGTCGGAGAATGCTTCGGACTTCATCAGCACTATACACTTTTTTATCAAAATCTGCAAAACGGAAAAATATCCCCAATACTAAAACAATAATGAAGAGAAATATGGCAGATTTTTTAAACATAGCTCTCCTGCTTTTAATCTGAAGTCGCTCAAAACCATAAATCTGAAATCAGATCGTAATGACCGGCTTGTTCGGGAGGATATTCGCCTCGTTCGATGCGTTGAATGATATCGGGTAAGGCTTGAATAAACTCCGGGCTGCGGTCTTTAGGGTGAAGCGTCCAGGCTTTAGGGGTAGCGAGTACGCCCCGATAATAATGAGTTTGTTTGAGTCTCTGAGAAACCATAACTTCCCAGGAATCTAACTCATTTCTTCCAGTCCAATTGTTTAAAAAAGTTTTGAGAGCAACCGGCAGACGATCGAGGGGTTTGATGCGATAGGAGCGCCAAATAACGGGTAAAGGGAGAAATTCATTGAAGCCTTTGCGTTGAATTAAGTAAACGCGACTGCTAAAAGACTTAAACCTATAAAAGCCGTCAGAATCGCGTTCGTAAGTCCCCCTTTGGTAGAGAGTTCCATCGTCAGTAGGCGGTCCTGTTAAGGGGCGCAGTGACATGAGTTCGGGACGTTTTTTGATTAACTCGATGGCTTCTTCAATCCAACTGTAACCGGATTCTTGATAGAGCAACATATCGCTGTCGTAATGCAGCATATAGTCGCCTTTCGATTCTTCGATGGTGAAAATCGTGCCGAGGATGGGATACCCTTTGTAGTTGTGGGTTTTGCGGATGGGAGTGCGGAAGTGTTTGCGATAGACGCGATCGCGGTATTGGTCATCGTAGCGCATATCGACGGCGCGATCGACTACGCCATCGGCAATTAATTGTGCCACGCGATCGCGCAATTCCTCCATCGTCCCAATTCCCGGACGGCCGACTTTATCCCCCGTCAGTTCGGCACGATCAACGGCTAAGACGCGCTCGTTGAAGGGAAAATGACTCATTTTGACCAAGTGGGGAATGGTCTGCATCATAAAGGGAATATCGGTTCGCGCTACTGTAATCCAGAGCGTGCAGCTTGGTGATGCCATTGAATTCACCTCTTTTTCGTTAACTTTCTTGAAATTTGGTTCTAAGAAACTCTAACTTCCTCTAGAGTGACACGAGATTAGGGGAGTGCCAAGTTTTGGATTACAAAAATATATGGAAAATCTAGCCCAAACCGTTTACGCCCCGAATTTGGCGATCTACACTTAAAGGAGCGTCACTGAGTTGGTTATGCAACTGTCAAAAATTCGATGAATGGAATTTGTACCCTCGCTAACGATCGCGTTTACGCTCGACGGGTGACTCTTCTCAGAAGTCTCGAATCGATCTCGACATTTCTCTATCCTGCTAATTCTCGACAGAGGACTCGATCTCCCCTGAGTTGGGAGCGATCGTAAAGTTAAAGATAAAGAAAACTCTCGATGAAAGCAGGGATGAGTTATTTTGTACTGAGGAGGAAATACTTTGCCTCATAAGACCCGATTTTCGCTTCAACCTACTCGTCAAATCTATTGCAAAACTCCCCTAATATTATGAATGGAATTTACACTTTAGCAAATGATATTGTTTACGATCAACTGGTTGCATTACTTAATAGTATAGAAGTTAATGTTGGGAAAGATTTCCCAGTTCGAGTGATTGCTTACGATCGCAACTTAGAGAAAGTTCGGGAGTTAATTAAAGATCGCAAAAGTGTTGAACTTATTGATGACTGGGAACTCTTTCATCCCTGGCATGATTTTTCACGAAAAGTTTGGGAAACTCACCCTTCAGCGCTACAAACTTGGAAAGAAAAAGGAATTGATGGAGTCTATCGTCTCTCTTGCAACCATCGATATTTTGCCTTCGACGAACGCGCTCCCTTCGATCGATTCATTTATTTTGATGCGGATGTAGTGGTTCTCAATTCCCTCGAATTTATCTTTGAGCAGTTAGACAAAAGTGATTTTGTTATTTACGATTTTCAATACAAAGATCCGAGTCATATTTTCAATGTAAATTCACCCAAGCTGTTTGACGTTTTTCCGGAAAATAAAGTGCGATCGGAAATATTTTGTTCGGGATTTTTTGCTTCTAAAAAAGGGGTGTTTCCTCTAGAAAAAAGAGATTGGCTCGTGTCTAAACTCCAAGAAGGAGAAGCAGAAGTCTTGTACATGAATGCACCGAATCAATCGGTGTTAAACTATATGAGGATGCGTTCGGAAATTCCGATTTACAACTTTTCCTTGCATTTACCGGAAGCAGAAAGGACTGGCTGTTCGGTCACATCTCCTCATTTTGAAATGCGAGACAATCTTTTATACGATAAGGGAGCGCGATTAACCTATCTCCACTATATCGGTCTCTCCTCTAAGCTTTTTTCGCGATTATGTGAAGGCGAAAATATTGACTTTCCTTACCGCGATATTTTCCTGCACTACCGCTACCTCAAAGAACCGGAAAAACGACCGCAATTTCAAGGAAAAGCGAAGCCTTACGACGCGCCGCCAAGTTTCGCCGATAAAGTTAAAAAGAAATTGGGACTTTTCAAGTAAGGAAAATAACTCTCATGCGTGGAATTTACATCACGGCGAACGATAAAGTAACCGAACAAGCGATCGCGCTCCTCAATAGCATCCGCCTTTACGATCCCGACGTACCCGTTACCCTCATTCCCTACGACGACAACTACAGCGCGATCGCGAAACATTTAAAAGAGGCTTACGGCGTTAAAACCTACACAGATTTAGACTTTATCGAGCGCCTTTCCCAAAAATTATACGATATTTTTGGCGAAGGCTTCTTCGCGCGTCCCAATCAGTTTCGCAAGCAAGCCTGTTGGTTCGGAGAATTTGATGAATTCCTGTACATCGATACCGATATCGTCGTTTTTGAAAAAATTGCCGACAACCTCGACTCCTTAAAAGATTACGACTTTCTCTGCTGCGACTACCAACATTCCGGCGGTATCACCAACGTTTTTACCCCAAAAGTCATTGAAGAGGGCGTATTCAGCGAAGCCGAACTCAAAGATATCTTTAACGGCGGTTGGTGGGCCTCTAAAAAAGGCTTGCTTACAGAACAAGATTTGTACGATTCCTTCGCCGAATGTATCGCCCACCCGGAATACTTCGATTTCTCCCAAAAAACCTCCGACCAACCAATTATTAATTACACCATTCTCAAGCGAGTTCCCCGCCGTTTTAACCTCGTGCGTCGCGACGAGCAAATACCGGGAAGCTGGGCGGGAAGTCGTCACTTCCAACGGCGCGGCGATATTTTAATCGATCCCAGAAATGGCGATCGCGCCTTACAATATCTTCATTGGGCGGGAATTCGCATCGAACCGGGCTGCCCGTATTGGGACATTTGGAAGCACTACCGCTATCTGGGGGATCCGAACCCCCCTGCCGACCCGCCGCCTGCGCCAGAAAGCCTGAAAAAGAAATTAAAAAAGATGATTTCTGGCTTCAAAAAGCAGATTGGCTCTTAAAATTGCAGCCAAACTAACGTTTAGCTCGAGACAAGTACCTATGAAGCAATTTTTGCCTAGAGTTTTAGCGCTTGCGTCGCTGCTGAACCTTGCATTTCCGTACTCAGCGCCAGCGTCCTTATTCGATAACACTGAAGTCCGCCAAGAAAAGTTTATCGCGATCGCGTCTCCGTTTGGCGTAGAGCAACGGCGTTACACCTTGCTTCTCGTCGAACAAATTTCTAACGCTCGTCCTTGCTGGCGCGAATCCGCAGGCAGCCCTACGCGCGTCGATCCTTTGCTGTTGGATTTCGACTTTACCGGAACCTGCGAGCGCGGAATTGACGGTAACTACTACTCGATTCGCATCGGGAACGAAGACTATGGCGGGCGCTACCTCCTCAGCATCGTTCCGCGCGACAACGACTTGGTACTGATGGGGACTTCCCTCACCGAACCCAACCTTCCGCCCATCGAAATCGGACGCACCAACGGGATTGCCGACGGTTACTTAAAAATCAACCTCAACCCCGGTTGGCGCTTCACCAAACGCACCTATCAGGGCAAAGTTCTCAGCCATATCTACTTTACCGGCGATCCGACCGCGATCGCACAACAGCCGCCCAGCGCGCCCCTACCCCGTCCTCCCGTTTCTACTCCCTCCTCCCCACCGCGTCTCCCCCTTCCCCCTCCCGCTTCTTCCACCGCGCCCCTACCGGGCGTTACCCTTCCCCCTCCCCTGCGAGAAGTCATTTTCACCAAACCTTGATAAACTGTTTCCTCTGTCGCGCCTTCACAGATTTGCTATGTTGATTGGTTAAAGCAGTAAGGAACGAGCAGAGTTGTGAGTGCGAAGCGTCTACCGGAAACAACAGCCTATGTAAGAATCGTGCGTCAGTCTTGGCAGCAGGGCAAGATTGAAGGCGAAGTGAGAGCAGCCTCTTACGAGTGGCAGTTTCAATGGAGTTTTCGCAAGGGAGAACTCCGAGTGCAGCCATCTTTGGGACGTGCGTTGATTTCGGAACCGTTGAGCCGTTTTTTGGAACGGTGGGACTATCAACTCGAGGCGGGGGGCGATTACGAGTTTACCTTGCGGGCGGAACTTTAAGATGCTCGCGATCGCGCCCAATGCGAGTCAAATTCAAGCAGAGGTGAAACAGACAATGATAGCAATTCCGGCTGGATTCAACCCCCAAGATTACCTCGCGCTCGAACGCCAGCAGACCATGCGGCACGAGTATCGTTATGGTTTAGTTTATGCAATGGCAGGGGGCAGCGACGACCACAATGAAATTACTCTCAATCTTATTGAATGCTTGCGCCCGACTGCGCGCGATCGCAACTGTCAATTATTTGCCAGCGATGTAAAAGTCAGTCATGCCGATCGCTTTTTTTACTATCCTGATGTTTTTATAACCTGTGCCGTACAGGATCGCGACGATCGCTACATCAAACGCCATCCCAAACTCATTGCTGAAGTTCTCTCGCCTTCCACTGAAAAATTCGATCGCGCCCAAAAATTTGAGGATTACCAACAGTTGGTCTCTTTAGAAGAATATCTTTTAATTTCGACCGATGAAATCCGTGTCGAATTGCGTCAGCGACAGTCAGATGGAACTTGGAAAACCACAATTTATAGAAGCGGCGATCGCGTTTTTTTAGCGAGCATTCAGCTAGAAGTCGATCTTTCCCAAATCTATCGCGGTGTCAGTTGGAATCGTTAAGGATTGATTTGTAAAGTTGAGTAGTTTTCTAGTCTCCGGTTCAATGAATTTGGAAGTGACGCTGCGAGTCGATCGCTTCCCTCGATGATGACTACAACCGCGATTTTCTCGCCAGTGCAGAGATTCTCTTTTTAAGCGACGAGCGACTGCCCTGCGCGCCGGAAACTTGGGTTAAGCAATGTTGCGATCGCTACGGCACTGAAATTATTGTCGTCGGTTTGGGCGAAAAAGGCGCGTTGCTTTGGGTGAAACGAGATAATTTTCTCGAACGCTTTCCCGCAGCACAGATTCGCCCCGTTGTCAATACTATCGGCGCGGGCGATGCGCTCTTTGCCTGTTTCCTCCATGCTTATCAGCGTTCTGGCGATCCCTACGAAGCGATCCAAAAAGCCATCCTCTTTGCGGCTTACAAAATTGGCGAAACGCGCGCAGCAGAAGGATTTTTAACGCCAGAGGCTCTCGAAGCGCTGGTTCTGAACCTTACGAGCTTTAAGCTAAATCAACCTCGCCCGTTACGAACTGAGTAGGGACAACCGCTCTGTATGCGCCCCTACTGTTGGCTCTATCCTTACTACGCTGAGGGGTTAACGTCGCTGGAATTAACCTCTGCATTCGCGAGATCTGCGATCGCATCTTGTTTTCTACCCTCGGTATAAGCCTTAATGCGTTCCAATACCTGATTGTCGATCGCGTCTTTTGCCAAGCGAATCGCATTGAAAATCGAGGGCGCTTGCGAACTGCCGTGACTGATAATACAAATCCCATCCACGCCCAACAATAAACCGCCGCCGTGTTCGGCGTGATCGATCCGCTGCTTGATGCGGCGCAGGTTGGGTTTTAAGATCGCGCTGCCGACTTTTCCGCGCACGCCGCGAGGTAATTCTTCGCGCAAAATTTGCAACAGAATATCGCCCACTGCCTCAGCAAATTTCAGCAAAACGTTACCCACGAAGCCATCGCAAACAATCACATCGAAGTTCCCCGAAAGCACGTCTCGCCCTTCGGCATTGCCACGAAACGGAATTTCGGGGTTTTGTTCGAGCAGTTCGTGAGCGCGCAGGGCTGCATCGTTGCCTTTAGTCGATTCTTCGCCAATATTGAGCAGTCCGACTTGGGGCTTTTCAACCCCCATCACGTACTGACTGTAAATGGTTCCCATTAGCGCGAACTGTTCCAAATATTTGGGACGGCAGTCTACATTCGCGCCCACATCGAGAACGATGACGGATTTCCCAGCAATTAAGGTGGGAAAAACAGCGCCAATTGCGGGGCGATCGATGCCTTTAATGCGCCCCAGGCGGAGGGTTGCTGCTGCCATTGCCGCCCCCGAATGTCCGGCAGACACCACCGCATCCGCTTGACCCTTTTTCACCAGTTCCATCGCCACGTTAATCGAAGATTTAGGCTTGCGCCGCAGGGCAATGAGGGGTTCTTCGTGCATCGTAATGACATCTTCTGCCGCTACGATTTTGACCTTGTTGGAGCCAGATTGGGTTTTGAGGAGGGGTTCGATCTGCTGGGGATCGCCGACGAGTAACACCTCGATATCTAACTCTTCAGAAGCTCTAATCGCTCCCGTAACGATTTCACCAGGGGCGCGATCGCCGCCCATAGCGTCAACTGCAATCCTTTCGCGCGTCGCTCTCATCGTACCGATAGTGATAGAAACCTTCAAAATTTTAACAGAAGCCTTGGTCGCAATTTTAACCTGTGGACTGCGAAATTGGGAAATTCTACGGGGAATTTTTTATGGGAGGGGGTGAGGGGGGGGATGAATTATGAATGATGAGTGGTGAATTATGAATGGTGAGGGGTGAGTGATGAATGGTGAGGGGTGACGGGGGAATGGTGAATGATGAATGATGAATGATGAATTATGAATGGTGAGTGATGAGTGGTGAGTAATGAGGGGGGATGGGGAGATGGGGTGACGGGGGAATGGTGAATGATGAATGATGAGTGGTGAATAATGAGGGGTGACGGGGTGACGGGGGAATGGTGAATGATGAATGATGAGTGATGAATTATGAATGGTGAGTGATGAGTGGTGAATAATGAGGGGTGACGGGGTGACGAGGGGACGGGGGGATGAATTACGAATTACGAATTACGAATTACGAATTACAAGTTTGGCGCTGAGTTCTTGTTTGATACGGCTGAGGATGGAGGCTTCGTCTAAGGAGTCGAGGATGCGCGCGATCGCGGCTTTGGGGCCGTCAGGTCCCCAGGATGCGCCGTTGGCGAGGTAGAATTGGGCGGCTTTGGCGATCGCGTAACTGGAGGTTCCGGCAACTCCGGCTTGGGTGGTAGCAACGGCGAGGTAGGGCGCGATCGCGCCGCCGCCGGTTACGGGGACAGAAAGCCCCAGCAAACTTTTCAGCCCGCTTAATCCCAAATTAGCAAGCAATTCGCTCGCGCCCAAACCGCCCATCCCTAACGCGATTTTTTGCAGCAAGTTCCAGCTACTGCGATCGGTCATGGGCAAGCCGTAGAGCTTGGAAAGCGATAGGATTAAGGCTGCATCGACGATCGCCCCAGTTAGGAGGTCGATCGCGGTGACGGGGTTGAGCGCGATCGCAGTTGCCTTGAGAATTACGCCGCGCCAAATCAATTGTTCGGCGGCTGCCTCGCGAATGCTAAATTTGCGCGCGAGAACTCGTTCGTTGACTTCATCAGCAAATAGCAAGCTATTGAGCGCGACTAAAGATTTCCCTTCCCGGTGCAGAATTTCGAGAATTTTTAACTTTAAGTCCTGGATTTGCGGCGCTCCGGGCTGTCGCTGTACCTTAAGGCTACCGTCTTTTTGGCGAACCGCGATCGCAACCAGGGGAGACGCTGCTACCATCACGATTTCGTCGGGGGTGAGTAACTCGCGTACTCGTTCGTCTCGTATTTTTTCGTAGATCGAAAGGCGATCGGCTTCGGGATATTGGTCGATTTTGTTGAAAATTAAAATCATCGGCTTGCCGACTTCTCGCAAGCGCGACAACGCATCAAACTCAACTTTTGTCAAGTCTCCGGCAACGATGAATAAAAGTAAGTCGGCGCGTTGGGCGACTTCTCGGGCGAGGGCTTCGCGGGTTTCGCCGTCTACTTCATCAATTCCGGGCGTGTCGATCAATTGAATTTGCGAGTTTCCCGCACCCGGAAGTGCGACGCGGAGGATATCGCCCTCGCCACCCGGAATGGATTCGCGATCGAGATGCCAATCGGCACAGTCTGCCGTGCGAGTTACGCCGTGCAGCGGCCCGACGGTGAAGACTTCCTGCCCCAAGAGGGCATTTAATATCGAAGATTTGCCGCGTCCGACCATCCCAAAGGCAGCAATTTGGACGATCGCGCGATCCAGTTTATCGAGGAAGTTTGCGAGGCGATCGAGATCGGGTTCTAAGCCGGATCGTTCCCGGGCGTTGAGATCGAGATTGCCGATTAAGCTGCGGAGGGAGTCTTGGGCTTGTTTGTAGTGAATTTCGGCTTGAATCTCGCTAAAGCTAAAGATAGCGCGATCGAGGTCTTCGAGATGCGTCATAGCGCGGGTTGCGGTTTTTTAGGGAACGACAGAAGGTTAAAAGGCGATTTGCTCCATGCTAGCGAATTTTCAAGCAGTCAAGAATTTGCCTGCATAATGAATGATGTTATTTGTTGCGTTTGAGACAATTGGGGAGGTGAGACCAACCCGAAAATTGTAAGTTTGTGTAAGAAATACTCGCAATGCCATTTGCCCATTGAATGGGACTCGGATTTTTACTCGCTTGGTAAGATAATGTAGCGGAATGGCAAAGGGCAGTTAAAAGCAGAGAAATTTCAGCTAAACTATGAGATTTAGGGTTAATCGGCACCCGAAATTTTGTGGTTTCTGTAAGTATTCCTGGCTGAGGTGCCAGACAAGGATATAGGGTGGCAAGAGCGGACGCTTCGGGTAAAATCGCCGTACCGGGTTCTGGTTCTCTAGCACGGTCGTGAATCAGGGGAGAACCCGATTTAGCGTATTCAATGAGAGTAAATTCGCGATTAGGTAATGCCGTGCGATAAAATTCTAAGGATTCGCGATGAGGTCTAAGTCCATCTCGGATTAAATATAGATCGCGATCCGGGGAAAGAGACTCAGCGCGATCGACAATCCAGGATAAACCGTCTGCTATTAATTCTGGAGAGAGGGTTTCATCTTCATTTTTAAGAGAACGCCAATGAGCGCATAAATTTCCTGTGGGACTTGTTAAAACAATAGCGACAACTTTTCCTTTCTTAAACCCCCCTGTCCCAATATCTATACCAACAAACCAACTGTTATAAAAATTGGGGAACTCTAGCGGCTCCGCAACGAAAAGACTGCCTCCTGCTTTTGCCAGGATCGCAATTGCTAATCCATGTCTAGAATAGACAGGATTAGATGCAGTCGAACAGAGTTGAAAGGCTGCATTCTCGAAATCTAAATACTTCAATCGCTTCATTTCTGCATCCGGAGGTCTATCGCCTCGTTTACCTTGTAGGGGAAAAAGAATAATTGGCCTTTCCAACGATTCACTTGCGAGAAAGTTTTTCATTTCTTCATCTTTCTTAAGCTCAACTAAAGAGACTTCACAACCCCAGTCTTTAAGAACGCCCACAATTTCTCTAGCGCAAGATTTTGCTTTTTCAGGAAATCGCACATTTTCCAATGATATGCCAAGTTGAATTGCAGCGGGACGTACTGCTTGCATAGTTTTAACTGAAGAAAGTAAATTTTTAGAAAAATTACCCTTCTGGAGAAGCTCGACTAAACTTTGGGAACCATTACCAAAACGGTAAATGATTCGCTCAGCTGCTCGAAAAACTTCATAATTGCTATAATGTCGAAGCTGTTTTGTCACTAAAGCTTGATTCAAGAAATGAATGAGCGCTTCAATCCCTGGAAGTGACTGTTCGTGTCGCAAGGCTGGAGGGTACTGACCTCGCGCAAATAATTCGGATGCAGAAAAGGGCAATGGTAGCGTCGATCCCGGTTCAAATACCAGTCTCGCTAAAGTGATTCCGATTAACGTTTCCTGTTTTAATCCTCCAAAATTGACTCGAGTAACTCGATAGGCATTGCGACAGGTCAAATTAGATGATGGAACTTTAATTTCGGGGTCATCAGGATGCCAAATTCGGATAGTAGTATGACGAATGTCATAATGGTAAGGACAATCTCTGCGTTCGAGGCATTCTTCGATTGCGCTTCGCCATTCATCCGCGCCAAAAATTCCCGGTAATTGATAACATTCCCAAATCGGATTATATTTTATCATCAGGTTACTCATCAATGACGATTGTTGACCAAACAAAGGGAAGATGGAGCAAATAAAGAATCGAACGTTTCCATGCTTCCGTTCGGATTCCATCAGGATGTCCAAAATAGTTACGGTGAAAATTTAAACATTTTAAAATTAAAATCGGTTCTTCTTGCGGTCGGGATGGATCGGAATAAATAAATTTTCCCCGATTTGCTTTGTCTATCAATTTGCTAAAATTAGTTTGTTTATTTTCATCGCCAACAATTTTCCCTAGTTGCCCTTTAAGAAATTCATGAGTTTGAGTGACAAAAGCAGACGGTTCGCGAAGAGGCTTATGTTTCGCAAACCATTCTTGAAGCGATTTTTGATTCGCGGACGACTGAATAACGAGGGAGACTAGAGCTTTTTCTATGAGTTCAAGTTGCTTGGGATCTGTAAAGTTGAGTTGTGCGGGTAGAACTTCAATCGGTTCGGGAGATAAATTTTCTCGATCGATCGATTCTAGCTTGGAAAGTTTCCCTGCGGTTTCATTTTGTAGATTGTATAATTGAGTAAGCTGGTCGTTTTGATTTTCAGTAAGATTTAATAAGGAACTTAGCATGACTTGAACTTGTTCGAGTTCAAGACTTACAATGCTTTCAGAAGAGGACGCATCTTCCATTGAACCGAGTTCTTCAAGCGGATCGATGTTAACGTGGTGTTCGGGCGGTGTGCTTCCAGGATATCGCTGGGTTATAGGTTTGCGGATATCAAAAACATCAGCATCTGGACAAAATTCCCGAGCAAGCGCTTCGTAAACTTCAGGCGTTTTTGGATAAACCCAGGCTTTGCGGTTTCCGTCCCATTGCCTTCCTAAAATTTTTTTTGCGCGATCGCGATTTTCGGGATGGATGCGAACTAAAAAATTTCTTCCATCCTCAGATTCAGAAACTTCAATTCTTCCGAGCTTTCCAGGGTTGACTTCAAAAGGCATCGTCATATTGAATTAAGATGTACCCAAATTAATGTCACTCAATAGAGTTCCCAATCCTTCACACAAAATTACTACTGATACAGCCTACAATATTTCCGCATTCTAGAGTTCTTAAAAAAAGTTTGTAATTCGCTGCTCGCATCTCGTCGATCGCGTTTCAAAATTCTCTCCCTAAAAATTTATGCGCGTTATTTTGCAACGAGTTCTATCTTCTAGAGTCATCGTAGACAGTACGATTATCGGTCAAATCGATCGCGGCCTCAACTTATTGGTTGGTATTGCGCCGACGGATACCGAAGTCGAACTAGCTTGGATGGCGCGCAAATGCTTAGAATTGCGTCTTTTTCCGGCGGATGGGAGTGAGGGACGCTGGGAAAAGTCAGTGCAAGAGATTGGGGGCGAACTGCTAGTAGTAAGTCAATTTACCTTATACGGCGATTGTCGTAAAGGTCGTCGCCCCTCCTTTAGCGGTTCTGCTGCGCCGGAACGAGCCGAGCAATTGTACGATATTTTTGTGGAGAAATTGCGCGCCAGTGGTTTGCGGGTGGAGACAGGAAAATTTGGGGCAATGATGCAAGTAGAAATCGAAAATGACGGCCCGGTGACGTTAATTTTAGAGCGGGAAGCTGGAGGCGAAGTGTAGTAGATGATGTCAGATAATACCGTAAACTTATCCTCGCTCGAACGAGAAGCAAGCAGCGAAAATACGCCCGCACCTCGCTTAACTGAACTCGCCGGACAAAGCTTAGAATTGGCGAGAATTGTGGCTAAAAATATCACTACGCCCCCCACTTTGCTTGCAGAACTCAGTACGAGTGAAGATCGATTAACGCGCCAGAATGTCACCCAAAATCCGAATACTTCCTTAGAAGTTCTATTTGAATTGGGAGCGGAATTCCCCGATGAATTTTTCGATAATCCCGTTTGCCCTCTGCTTCCGCTGGAAAACCCCAACTGGGTTGAAATGCTTCCCGAAGATACAATACAAACTTTTCTATCTCATCATCGCGCCCAGCAAGCATTGCTCGAAGGTTTCCGAAATCATCCCCACCCCTATCAGTTATTTTCTTGTTGGAAGCTAGAGATTCACGATTTACCGACTCATTGGTTAGAAGAGTTTTCTCGAAGTATTGATGAAGATGTTCGTTACAGTGCTGCTGGAAATCCCAAAACTCCAGTTTCCCTCCTCAAACAATTGTCGCAGGATACGAGCGATAGAGTTCGCCACGGTGTTGCTAACAATCCGAAAACTCCCGTTCCCCTTCTCAAACAATTGTCGCAGGATACTAGCTATACGGTTCGTCGGAGTGTTGCTAACAATCCAAAAACTTCCGTTCCCCTCCTCAAACAATTGTCGCAGGATACGAGTGATAGGGTTCGCCACGGTGTTGCTAAAAATCTGAAAACTCCAGTTTCCATTCTCAAACAATTGTCGCAGGATACGAGCGATAGGGTTCGCTACGGTATTGCTGAAAATCTGAAAACTCCTGTTTCCATTCTCAAACAATTGTTGCAGGATACGAGCGAGGCGGTTCGCGAGAGTGTTGCTAACAATCCGAAAACTCCAGTTTCCCTCCTCAAACAATTGTCGCAGGATACGAGCGATAGGGTTCGCGACGATATTGCTATAAATCCGAAAACTCCCATTTCCTATCTCGAGACATTAGCCACCGATTTATCGCTTTCCGTCAGGAACACTGCTTACGAAAAATCAAAGGGAAGAATGGGGGAGTATTTGCAAATACTCTGGAGATAAAACCGAGTACGCTATTAAGCTAAATTCTTGATTAACATTAATTTTGCAGCGGGAAGCTGGAAGGGAGGTGTAGTAAATGATGTCATATAATACCGTAAACTTCTCCTCACTCGAACGAGAAGCGAGCAGCGAAACTACGCCCGCACCTCGCTTAACCGAACTCGCCGGACAAAGCTTAGAATTGGCGAGAATTGTGGCTAAAAATATCACTGCGCCCCCCACGTTGCTTGCAGAACTCAGTACGAGCGAAGATCGATTGACGCGCCAGAATGTCACCCAAAATCCGAATACATCTCCCGAAGTTTTATGTAAATTGGGAGCAGAATTCCCCGATGATTTTCTCGATAATCCCGTTTTTCCCCTGCTTCCACTGGAAAACCCCAACTGGGTTGAAATGCTTCCCGAAGATACCGTACAGGCTTTTCTATCTCATCATCGCGCGCAGCAAGTATGGCTCGAAGGTTGCCGAAATCATCCCGACTTATATGAGTTATTTTTTCGCTGGAATCTAGAGATTCACGATTTCCCGACTCATTGGTTAGAAGAGTTTTCTAGAAGTATTGATGAAGATGTTCGCGAGGGTGTTGCTAAAAATCCGAAAACTCCAGTTTCCTGCCTCAAACAATTGTCGCAGGATACGAGCGATAGGGTTCGCCACGGTGTTGCTAACCATCCGAAAACTCCTGTTTCCCTCCTCAAACAATTGTTGCGCGATACTAGCGAGGCGGTTCGCCGGGTTGTTGCTAACCATCCGAATACACCTCCCGAAGTTTTATATAAGTTGGGAGCGGAATTTCCGGATGAATTTCTCGATAATCCCGTTTTTCCCCTGCTTTCACTAGAGAACCCCGACTGGGTTGCAATGCTTCGCGAAGATATCGCACTTACTTTTCTATATCATCCTCGCGCGCAGCAAGCAATGCTCGAAAGTTTCCGAAATTATACTCACCAATATTGGTTATTTGTTCGTTGGCAGCTACAAGTTGACGACGATTTCCCGACTCATTGGTTAGAAGAGTTTTCTAGAAGTATTGATGAAGATGTTCGCGAGGGTGTTGCTAAAAATCCGAAAACTCCCGTTTCCCTCCTCAAACAATTGTCGCAGGACACTAGCGATAGGGTTCGCGGGAGTGTTGCTAGAAATCCGCAAACTCCTGTTTCCCTCCTCGAACAATTGTCGCAGGACACTAGTGATAGGGTTCGCAAGGCTGTTGCTGAAAATCTGAAAACTCCCGTTTCCTACCTCGAGACGTTAGCCACCGATTCATCGCTTTCCGTCAGTCTCACTGCTGACGGAAAATCAAAGGGAAGAATGGGGGAGTAATTCGCAAATACTCTGGAGATAAAACCGAGTACGCTATTAAGCTAAATTCTTGATTAACATTAATTTTGCAGCGGGAAGCTGGAAGGGAGGTGTAGTAAATGATGTCAGATAATACCGTAAACTTATCCTCACTCGAACGAGAAGCGAGCAGCGAAACTACGCCCGCACCTCGCTTAACCGAACTCTCACAGCAAAGCTTAGAACTGGCAAGAATTGTGGCTAAAAATATCACTGCGCCCCCCACTTTGCTCGCAGAACTCAGTACGAGCGAAGATCGATTAACGCGCCAGAACGTCACCCTAAATCCGAATACTCCCTTAGAAGTTTTATTTAAATTGGGAGCGGAATTCCCCGATGAATTTTGCGATAATCCCGTTTTCCCCCTGCTTTCCCTGGAAAACCCCAACTGGGTTGAAATGATTCCCGAAGATACAATACAAACTTTTCTATCTCATCATCGCACGCAGCAAGCATTGCTCGAAGGTTGTCGAAATCATCCCAACTTACATGATTTATTATTTTATGATTGGAATCTAAATATTAGCGCTTTATCGACTCATTGGTTAGAAGAGTTTTCTAGAAGTATTCATGAAAATGTTCGCGTGTTGGTTGCTGACAATCTGAAAGCTCCCGTTTCCCTCTTCAAACAATTGTCGCAGGATACGAGTGATAGGGTTCGCTGGAGTATTGCTAACAATAGCAAAACTCCCGTTTCCTGCCTCGAACAATTGTCGCAGGATACGAGCTATAAGGTTCGCCACGGTGTTGCTCAAAATCCAAAAACTCCCGTTTCCTGCCTCGATACATTAGCCACCGATTCAAACCTTTCCGTCAGTGATACTGCTGGCAGAGCATTAAAGGGAAAGAGGCGAGAGTAATTCGCAAATACTCTGGAGATAAAACCGAGTACGCTATTAAGCTAAATTCTTGATTAACGTTAATTTTAGAGCGGGAAGCTGGAAGGGAGGTGCAGTAGATGATGCCAGATAATACCGTAAACTTATTCTCACTTGAACGAGAAGCGAACAGCGAAACTACGCCCGCACCTCGCTTAACCGAACTCGCAGGACAAAGCTTAGAATTAGCGAGAATTGTAGCTAAAAATATCACTGCGCCCCCCACTTTGCTCGCAGAACTCAGTACGAGCGAAGATCGATTAACGCGCCAGAACGTCACCCTAAATCCGAATACTCCCTTAGAAGTTTTATTTAAATTGGGAGCGGAATTCCCCGATGAATTTTGCGATAATCCCGTTTTCCCCCTGCTTTCCCTGGAAAACCCCAACTGGGTTGAAATGCTTCCCGAAGTTACAATAGAGACTCTTCTATTTCATCCTCGCACGCAGCAAGCATTGCTCGAAGGTTTCCGAATTCCTCCCGGCTCATTTCAGTCCGGCTCAGGCTCAGTTCAGTTATTCGATCGTTTGACGCGAAAGATTCACGATTTACCAACTCATCGGTTAGAAGAGTTTTCTAGAAGTCTTAATGAAGGTATTCGCAGAATGGTTGCTAACAATCCGAAAACTCCCGTTTCCTGCCTCAAACAATTGTCGCGGGATACTGACGAGTGGGTTCGCGAGGGTGTTGCTAAAAATCCGAAAACTCCCGTTACCCTCCTCAAACAATTGTCGCGGGATACTGACAAGTTGGTTCGCGACGGTGTTGCTATGAATCCGAAAACTCCCGTTTCCCTCCTCGAAAAATTGTCGCGGGATACCAGCGAGGCGGTTCGCGGGGGTGTTGCTAACAATCCGAAAACTTCCGTTTCCCTCCTCAAACAATTGTCGCAGGATACTAGCGAGTGGGTTCGCTGGAGGGTTGCTGAAAATCCGAAAACTCCCGTTTCCTGCCTCGAGACATTAGCCACCGATTCAAGCCTTTTCGTCAGTGATACTGCTCGTGAAGAATTAAAGAGAAGGAGGTGAGAGTACGATCGCATACTCTACAGATTGTAGTCCCCGCTTCAAACCCTCACGTCACTGAAACCACCCGCGAAAAATTCAAGCAAAGAGGGAGTGAGGGCGCGCACCGCAAAGCGGAACGCTCCGGGATGGCGTAAAATCCTAACTGAGTACGCGGCTCGATACCGAACCAACTCACGATAGAACGCACTGCCTGATTGACATGATCGAACATATTGTCTTATTCAAATGGAAAGAAGGAACCGCCCCCAGCGAGATTGCCGCCGTGATGAGTGGATTGAAAGCGCTCAAGAACAAAATTCCTGAAATTGTCGATTTAACCTGCGGGGAGAATTTTAGCGATCGCTCCCAAGGATTCCAACACGCGCTTATCGTCCGCTTTCGCAATCGCAAGGATTTAGAACTCTATCAACCGCACCCCGCCCATACCGAAGTGGTGCAAAACTTAATCCAACCGATCCTCGCCAATATTTTAGCGGTCGATTACGAAGTTTAAAGGGTTGCGATCGCGTTGGGGAGAGATTTTGCCTCCCAAGGCAGTTGGAATTCCGTAGAAGCCGGTACTAGACTTGAAGAGATTTAAAATACCGCCCGAGCAGGAGCCTCAACTTCATGAAAGTCAGTTTGCAACCGATCTTAAGCGATTCTCATCTGGATGCCACTCAAAACAACAGCCAGCGACAGTTATCGATTTCGCTTGCGGCGGTATCCGAGGGTAACGAACGCTTGCCCTTAAATCTCTGTCTCGTTCTCGACCATAGCGGTTCGATGGAGGGCGAACCATTAAGAACCGTTAAGAGTGCGGCGATCGCGCTGTTAGAAAAATTAAATCCGAGCGATCGCATTTCTCTGGTAGCCTTCGACCATCGCGCTAAAACTATCGTTCCCAACCAAGAACCCTCGGACATCGGACAGATCGAACGGCAAATCGAAAAGTTGAGGGCGGATGGCGGTACGGCGATCGATGAAGGGATTAAACTAGGACTCGAAGAAGTCTCTAAAGGCAAGCAGGACAATAACTCGCAAATCTTTCTGCTGACGGATGGCGAAAACGAACACGGCGACAACAAACGCTGCGTAAAACTCGCAGAAATCGCCTCGGAAAATAGCATTACCTTAAATGCCCTCGGATTTGGCAAGCATTGGAACCAAGACGTTTTAGAACGGATTGCCGATACCGCAGGCGGCGCGCTTTCTTATATCGAAACCCCAGAACAGGCGACTAATGAATTCGGACGTTTATTCCAGCGCGCTCAATCGGTGGGTTTAACCAACGCTCATTTAGTCTTTGAATTGATGCCGAACGTTCGCCTCGCCGAACTCAAACCCATCGCCCAAGTTGCCCCCGAAACGATTGAATTGCCCGTCCTCAATGAAGGTACGCAAATTGCCGTGCGATTGGGCGATTTAATGAAGGAAGAGCGCGTGGTGTTGGCGAATCTTTATATCGGTAGACTCGCCCCGGGCAGACAGGTGATTGCGAACGTGCAAGTTCGCTACGACGATCCGGTGGCGGGACAATCGGGGATAGTATCGGAAAAAGTGCCGGTTTTCGCCGAAGTGCAAGCAGCTTACGTCCCTTCGCCCAATCCCGAAGTGCAGAATGCGATTTTAGCGCTGGCGAAGTACCGACAAACGCAAATTGCTGAAGCGAAGTTGCAACAAGGCGATCGCGTGGGAGCCGCAACGATGCTGCAAACGGCTGCAAAAACGGCTTTGCAACTGGGCGATAACAGCGCCGCAACGGTTTTACAACGCAGCGCAACCCAACTGCAATCCGGCGAAGACTTATCGGAGAGCGATCGCAAGAAAACCCGCATCGTCTCCAAAACCATTTTGCAAGAATAACCGAACAAGGCGCGATCGGTTATTTCTCAAAGCCCTCAGAAATAACCCGTCGCTACAATTGAACATAAAGACTTGAGAAACCTAGCCCCGATAACTTGAGGAGGGCGAACGATAAATATGAACCAAACAAAAACTGTTGCTTTACTTGCCCTACTGAGCGGTTTGCTAATCTCCGTCAGTTACTTTCTCATTGGCGGTTGGACGGGGGCAATCACTGGGGTTGTCCTCGCAGCCGTGACTAACCTCGGTTCTTGGTACTATTCCGATCGCATCGCCTTAGCCGCTTACGGCGCGCAAGCCGTCAGTTACAACCAAGCCCCCGAATTGTACCAAATGGTGCAGAAATTGAGCGATCGCGCTGGACTGCCCATGCCCGCCGTTTATATCGTTCCCACCCAGTCTGCTAACGCCTTCGCCACCGGACGCGATCCCGAACACGCTGCCGTCGCCGTTACCGAAGGACTCTTAAACATCCTTCCCCCCGACGAAGTTGAAGGCGTTCTCGCCCACGAACTCAGCCACGTCGCCAACCGCGACACCTTAACCCAAGCCGTCACCGCCACCATCGCCGGAGCGATTTCTTTCCTCGCGCAAATGGTAAGCTACGGGATGTGGTTTTCTGGCGGTTCGCGCGACAATGACAATGGCCCAAACCCCTTGGGAATGCTGCTGACGGTCATGTTTGCACCCTTAGCCGCTACGATTATTCAGATGGGAATCTCCCGCACCCGCGAATTTTCTGCCGATGCCGGTGCTGCCCAATTAACGGGCAACCCTCGCGCCCTTGCCAATGCGCTACAACGCCTCTCTAACAGCGCTAAACGGCTGCCGATTGATGGCAACCCTGCGTTTGAACCTTTATTGATTATGAACGGCTTCTCCGGTCAATTTTTAGGTAACTTATTCTCGACGCACCCATCCACCGAAGCCCGAATTGAAAACTTGATGCGTTTGGAACAAGAATTAGGTTCTCAATCTCGTCCTTTTGTTTCGTAAAGTTCGGGTTTAAATCAATGCGCTCCTACTCATTGGGGTGGGGGCGTTTTTATTGGAATTGAGAGGCGATATTGACTTGAATTCAGCGAAAGCTGTCTTAAAAATAACCAACTTTATAGCGCCACTTGCTTGTGAATATACGTTTCTTAACGTACAAAAGTCTTAGCTGGTGGGCGCTGCCCACCCTACTAGACCTTTTATAGCGCCACTTGCTTGTGAATATACGTTTCTTAACGCATAAAAGTCTTAGCTGGTGGGCGCTGCCCACCCTACTAGACCTCTCTATAATATAAAGTAGGGTGCGTTAGCGAAGCGTAACGCACCATTATCTTGAAAAAGGAATTGATAAAAATACAATCTATACAACGTTACACTAAACTGGTATTAACAGAATCATGAAATTCTCTTGATTCATGAGACTCATACCAATTTAAGATTGCGTTGCCTAGAATCAACTCTCCTAAATTCTCAGTATAACGGTGCGTTACGCTTCGCTAACACACCCTACTTTTCATTCTATGCAGCGACCCATCAATCTGGTATTAATCAGAATTATAGCCGAATTTTCTCGATTATTGTTCTTGAACTATTGCTGGACAACGCGCCCGTAATCGAGTTGAATAATCCGATCGCCGCAGTGAAAATAGCGGTCGTCGTGACCGATCGCGAGAACAATTTTACCGCGATCGCGCAGTTGCGGTAACAGTTGCAAATAGAAAATTTCCTTAAACGCCGGATCCTGATCCGCCGCCCATTCATCAAATAGATAAATCGGGCGATCTTCGAGGTACGCCGTCAACAGGGCTAAGCGTTTGCGCTGTCCGAGGGATAGCGCCGTCGTCGAAAACTTCCCGCCTTCAATTTTCACTTTCCCTTCAAGGTGAAGTTGTTTGAGATAATGGCGAGCAATTTCATCCAGATGTTCGACCTCAAATCCTAACAAGCGATCGAATAAGTAAAAATCAGAGAAAATTGCCGATATATGCTGGCGATACCATTCTCGATTCTCTGCGGTAATCAACTCTCCGTTCAAACGAATTTCGCCGCGATCGGGAATATAAAGCCCCGTAATTAATTTAGCGAGGGTCGATTTTCCGCTTCCATTCCCCCCAACAATCGTAACTAATTCCCCCGGTTTAAAAGTGAGGTCTATCGGCCCCAAGCTGAATTGCGTATCGTCATCGCTGGGATAAGTGAGGGTAACATCTTTGAGTTCGAGAACTGGAGTTTTGAGAATCGGAAATAGAGGCTTGCGATTGCTCGATTCTGCCCGTTCTTGGAGCGATAAACCGAGCGCTTGTATTTTTTCTAAGGCAATATTGGCTTTACTAATTTGGGGTAGCTTATTGACGATATTTTCCATCGGCCCCATTAAATAAGTAAAGGTGAGAACGTACCCCGCTAGGGTTTGCGGTGCGATATTCAACCAATGGGGCAGGATGAATAACACCAAACCGATCGCAAAGAAAAAGATCAGTTTTCCCCAACTATCCGTCGTTGCAAAGATACTCAAGCCGCGCACGTTATGGCGGCGAAAGCGTTCGGCGGTGGGTTGCAAGTCTTCTTTAAGAAAGTCTTGACGGCGGAAGGCGTGCAGTTTGAGTTCTTTAATGCCTTCGGTGAGGGTGCGAAAGTTTTGGTAGAGTGAATCTTGGTCGTTGCGAGCGTGGCGGAGATAGCGACGACCGGAACGCAGCAGGACGCGAGAACTCAGCAGCGCTACGGCGGTAATGCTCATAACAATGATAAAAACTTGTCCGGACAGCCAGGTAATGTAGAGTAGGCCGCCCGCGACGATCGCGAGATTAATACAAAGAAAGGGCAAAATGTAGACTGCATTAGAGATGGTTTGCACGTCTTCGGTGAGGGTGGCAAGCAAGCGCGGCGAACCCAAGCGTTCTAAGGTGGTAAACTCTGAGGCGAGAATTTGTTGGCAGAGGCGAATTTGCAGTTGAAAGACTGCATCTTGGGAGAGGCGAATTAGAACGATGCGGGTGAGAATGCTGGAGGTGAGGGCGATGAGGGCGAGGGCGAGGAATCCCCAAGCGAGGGATGCGGGGGGGGAGGAGTTGCCGATCGCGCGACTAACTAAGGCGATTAAACCAGCGCTACTGCCTCCACTGAGAATGCCTAACGCGATCGCGATCGCTAACATTTTCCCCGAAGAACCCATTAAAAATGAAAAGAGATTCATTCACATTCAGTAGTCGTTGTTTTAGCGTTGAGACTCTAATCACTCGACGGCGCAAGCTTTGCGCTTAGTTCGTCGAGCGCGCCTTCAGTTTAACGTTAAAGCGCCTCTCCCGAAGGACGCAAGGCTTACACTCCTTAATCAATACCATTCAAGCGCGCCTAATTCAGGCAATCCCTAAGCGCTAAAACTGAAGTTTAGCGCTTGGGGAGAAGTTTTAGGACGATCGCTCTTGCCAACTCGTACTCATTACGAGTATGATTAAGAAAATAAAACCATAACGAGTTTGATTTAAACAAGGAGCAAAATTCGATGTTATCTAACCGCGAAGGCCAAAAAGTCCCCAACGTCACTTTCCACACGCGAGTCAACGATGAATGGGTTGATAAGACCACCGACGAACTATTCGGCGGCAAAACCGTCGTTGTCTTCTCGCTTCCCGGTGCTTTCACGCCTACCTGTTCTTCGACGCACCTTCCCGGCTACAATGACCTCGCTCCGGTTTTCAAAGCCAACGGCGTAGACGAAATTGTCTGCATTTCGGTCAACGATACCTTCGTGATGAACGAGTGGGCAAAAAGCCAGCACTCTGACAACGTGACGCTGATCCCTGACGGTAACGGCGAATTCACCGAAGGAATGGGAATGTTAGTCGATAAAAAAGACCTCGGTTTCGGCCCGCGTTCTTGGCGCTACTCGATGTTGGTGAAAGATGGCACTATCGACAAAATGTTCATCGAACCGGAAGTTCCCGGCGATCCGTTTGAGGTGTCGGATGCGGAAACGATGTTGAAATACATCAATCCCGATGCGAAGAAAGCGTCCTTTGTTTCCTTATTTACCAAACCCGGTTGCCCTTACTGCGCCAAAGCTAAGAAAATGTTAAGCGATCGCGGCATGGGTTACGAAGAAATCGTGCTGGGCGATGGTATCACCACCAAAACCTTACGAGCGGTTTCCGGCGAAGCGACGACTCCGCAAGTCTTCATCGATGGCAAACTGATTGGCGGTTCTGACGACCTCGAAGCTTACCTTGCTACGCTTTAAGGGGGTCGAACTCGCAAGCTATCCTCGCTTGGGATAAAGTTCGCAGCAAAAGGGCGCAAGTCAAGAATTTTGCGCCCCAACCCACTCGCTCTAAACTCAATTTCAGCCTTCCGACTGTCCCCCTCAGTTGGGAAGCACTATAAACTGAAATTAAATCTTGTAACTGGAGTTCTCTAAAGATGTCTGCTGAAGCACTGACTCATGAAAAAGTCAAAACGAAGCGAAATTTCTTTCCGACGCGCCACGACCTCCCGGCAGACGTTCGTCAGCAAGTAGTAGAGCTTTTGAGCAAAACCCTCGCCGCCAGCAGCGATTTGAAATCGCAAATCAAACAAGCGCACTGGAACGTTAAGGGATCTGATTTTTTCCAACTCCATGAATTGTTTGACACCCTCGCGGGTGAAGTGGAAGGCTACGTTGATATGGTGGCAGAACGCATTACAACCCTAGGCGGTGTTGCTTTAGGGACTGTGCGCGTTGCAGCCAGCGAGTCGATTTTGTCGGAATATCCTGCCGATGCGGTGGACGGAATCGAACATATTACGGCGCTTGCGGATCGCTATGCAGCTTTTGCAAAACATTTACGCGATGCGATCGATGAAACGGCAGATTTAGGCGATCTCGATACTTCGGATTTGTACACCGAAGTTTCTCGCACGATTGATATGCGTTTGTGGTTCCTAGAAGCCCACTTGCATAAGAAAGAAGATTTGGGTTAATTGATAATTGACAATTGATAATGGATAATGGAGCGTTGATAGTTGCTAACGATTGAAAATTAGCACTGCATTCTTCTCCATTCACTCTTCATTATTAATGTTAGAAGCCGATCTGTCGAAAACTCGTCAAGAAACCGATAGTATGGGCGCGATCGCGGTTCCGTGCGATCGCTATTGGGGAGCGCAAACTCAGCGCTCCCTTGCTTATTTTTCCATTGGCGACGATATAATGCCGACGGAAGTGGTGCATAGTTTTGGGATTCTTAAAAAAGCTGCCGCGATCGCGAACCAGGAACTCGGCAAACTCTCTCCAGAAACGGCGGAACTCATCGTTAAAGCTGCCGAAGAGGTTATCGAGGGCAAATTAGCTGCTCATTTCCCCCTGCGCGTTTGGATGACGGGAAGCGGCACGCAGATGAATATGAACGCGAACGAGGTTATCGCCAACCGCGCGATCGAGCTTGCGGGTGGAGTGATGGGCAGCAAAACGCCCATTCATCCCAACGACCATGTAAATATGTCTCAGTCGTCCAACGATACTTTTCCCACGGCGATGCACATTGCAGGAGTTTTGTCAATCCAAGAACGACTGCTGCCCTCCGTCCGAAAAATGCGCGATCGCTTGCAGCAAAAAGCTGAAGATTTCGCCGATATTATCAAAATCGGTCGCACTCACCTGCAAGATGCCGTCCCTCTCACCCTCGGACAAGAATTTTCCGGTTATGCTGCGCAGTTGGATGCAGATATCCGGCGTATTGAAGCAACATTACCCGATTTGTACGAACTCGCGATCGGTGGAACGGCAGTCGGAACCGGGCTGAACGCACCGCCGGGATTTGCCGAAAAAACCGCGCATCTAATTGCCGAACTGACGGGCTATCCCTTCGTTTCCGCCCCCAACAAATTCGCCGCCCTCGCCGCCCACGATGCAATGGTAATGGCAAGCGGCGCGCTTAAAACGCTGGCTTGTTCCCTGATGAAGATTGCCAACGATATTCGCTGGCTGGGAAGCGGCCCCCGCTGCGGTTTCGGGGAATTATTGCTACCGGAAAACGAACCCGGTTCTTCGATTATGCCGGGGAAGGTGAACCCGACGCAATGCGAAGCAATGACGATGGTGGCGGCGCAGGTTATCGGTTATGATACCGCGATCGCGGTTGCCGGTTCTCAGGGACATTTTGAGTTGAATACCTTCAAACCGATGATGATTTTCAACCTGCTGCAATCGGCGAAAATTTTGGGGGATAGTTGCAATAACTTTACCGACTTCCTGCTGGATGGCTTGCAGCCTAATCGCAAAAAAATCGAGTATTACCTCGAACAATCCCTGATGTTAGTCACGGCATTGAGTCCCGCGATCGGCTACGATAAAGCCGCAAAAGTCGCTCATTTTGCTTCAGAAAAAGATTTAACTTTGAAAGAAGCTTGTTTGGAATTAGGGTATATTTCCGCCGAAGAATTCGATCGCATTGTCGATCCCGCAAAGATGATTTAATGACTCGTTACTAATAAAAGATTACGATCCGAGCGGGTTTTATGACTCAGTTTTCGCAGCTTTCACTCTTTAGTACAAACTCCGACTTGTACGAGACTTCTCACTCGCAAATCGTTTCGGAGAGGGCGGGAACTTTCACAGATAACATGAAATTGCCCGTTCATCGATGGTTTCGTTACTCAGCCGGATTCTCTGCCATTTGGGTCGAAAACGCGATCGCAGAGTTGAAACCTGAAACAATTCTCGATCCGTTTGCAGGATCCGGGACGGTTTGTATAGCTGCGGATCGCCTAGGGATAAATTCTTTCGGGATTGAAGCTCATCCTTTTGTTTACAAACTAGCTCAAGGGAAACTGGCGTGGGAAACAGACATTCAGGAATTTTTAGATGCTGTTGCAGAACTTAAAAGCATGGCACTCAAACTAAAGCTTGATTTACCACCCAATACATCAACTTTACTCCGAAAATGCTATCTAGATAAAATATTAATCGATCTTTTTAAAATCAAACAATCTTATTTTGAACTTGCTCCATTATTATCTGATCCGCTTCAGAGTCTTGTCTTTCTAACAATATCTGCTATCTTAAGATCGTCCAGTCATGTTGGGACTGCCCAATGGCAATATATTCTTCCCAATAAGCAGAAGACGAGATTTCTCGAGCCATTTGAAGCACTTGAAAAGCAAGCTCAGATAATGGGACAAGACTTGAAATTCTTTCAATCGATTGCCCCGTCGAGTCGAGCGATTTTGATTCGAGAAGATGCGCGAAGTTTAAAAAGTATTCCCGATCGCGCTGTGGATTTAGTCATCTCTTCTCCCCCTTATGCTAATAATTATGATTATGCTGACGCTACGCGCCTTGAAATGACGTTTTGGGGCGAAGTTAATACTTGGGGAGATTTACACGAAGCAGCCCGTAAATTCCTCATTCGCTCGAGTTCGCAACACGCTTCTAAAGAGAGACTGAAGTTAGATGACTTAATCAACTCATCGATTGTTGAGCCAATTCGAGATGAAATGATTCCTGTCTGTCAAGCGCTAGAGCAAGTTCGAGGAACAAAAGGTGGTAATAAAGCATACCATACCATGATTGCTGCCTATTTTAACGATTTAGGATTAGTTTTTCAGTCATTGCGGCGCGTTACCGTTCCGAAGGGAAAAATTTGCTTTGTGATTGGAGATTCTGCCCCTTATGGAATATACGTTCCTGTCGAGCAATGGATCGGGAAACTCGCGATCGCATCAGGATTTAAATCTTGGGAATTTGAGCAGATTCGACAGCGTAATATTAAGTGGAAAAATCGAAAACATAACGTTCCACTTCAGGAAGGACGACTTTGGATAGAAGGCTAAGGTAAGGTATGGCACAATCTCCCTCTCATAAGTTTGGTCAGAATCTTGGTAAGCTCCTTGAAGACATTGTACTTTACGATTTATTAAAGCCTCGATTGCAAGAGTTTACAGATAGCAAAGAATACTATCTTGACTGGCAAAGAACTCGGCTAGCTCGAACCGGCAAAAAAGTTACTTGGGAGGACAAGTATGGAAACAAGCACGACTTAGACTTTGTAATTGAGATAGGCGGCACAGAGACTCAAAGAGGTAAACCAGTAGCATTTATTGAGTCTGCATGGCGTAGATATACTAAACACTCAAAAAATAAAGCACAAGAAATTCAAGGTGCTATTTTACCGATTATCGAACTTCATCATTTATCAGCCCCATTTTATGGAGCAGTATTAGCTGGAGATTTTACAAATTCGGCATTAGCTCAACTTGAAAATAACGGGTTTTCACTGATCTATATTCCTTATCAAGATGTGGTTAGAGCTTTTGCACAGATTGATTTTGATATTGCTTTTGATGAAGAAACTCTAGACGAGATTTATTCGAGCGCTTCAAAAAGATTAGCAACGATAAAGAAATCTGATAAAGATAAATTGAGGCAGGCATTACTGGAAGCTGCTAGTTCCGAAATCGAGCGCTTTATGAGCGTTCTGAAAAACTGTTTAGAGCGTTATATTACGCAAATTATTATTATTCCTATATTTGGAATCAAATATAAATTTGATGATTTAGATGATGCTCTAAACCAGATCGATACACTTGACCTCGATACTCCTCGAGGAGAATTTAAAGGGATTGAGGTTATTGTTGATTACAGTAATAATGATACAATCCGTGCAATTTTTAACGAGCGAGTTGTACTTATAGATTTTTTAAAAAAGTTATAAAACATTAAGACTTTAAGCGATTGCTGTAATATTAATTGAATATAACGTTGCACAGAATCGAATCTGCTCTGCTCAATCTTGGGTTAATATAATGGTGCTAATTGCGTATAAATATCGTAGTCAAACTCGATCCAGTAGATAATAATTGGATTGACTTGCGTCTATTGTATTTTTAATTGAGGGGAGTAATATGGAAATTTGTAGTTTTCCGGGTTGTAATAAGTTGGTTTCCAAAGCCGGTCACAAGCTATGTTACGGACATTGGAAAGCAACTCAACAGCAACAAACATCGGTTGCACCTATTAACCCTCCTCCTAAACCGATTATTCGCCCTCCAGTTTCTTCCTCACTCCTCTCAGCTACTAAAATTAGCGAACACTTAGGATTGCCAATTAATAAAGTAAATCCTCTCCTAGCCGAACTCGGCTTAATCAATAAAGTTTTTAATGGCTGGGAGGCGACGCGCTTGGGCTTGAATTTCGGTGCAGTGCAAAAACACGACGAGCAGAATGGCAATAAATATGTTGTTTGGGATCGAGAAATTCTCGACAATAAAATCTTTATTGAGGAAATTGTTAAAGGAAATAAAACTGAAAGCGAACCGTCAATAATCTCAGAAAATTTGTAAGAAGCGGGATTTCGTCAAAAATTTAAAGCTGGAGAATATCGAACGACCGATGGGCATTGGGTGCGTTCTAGAGCAGAAGTAATCGTTGATAATTACCTCTATATAGCCGGTATTGCTCATGCTTACGAGCGAAAACTTCCGATTGATGAAGAAGTTTACTGCGATTTTTATATTCCCAAGGAAAAAGTTTATATTGAGTATTGGGGCTACGACCAAAATCCGGATTACTTAGCGCGCAAGCAAGAAAAATTGCGCATTTATAATCAAAACAATTTTAATTTAATCGAACTGTCGGATGAGGATATTAAGAACTTGGACGACTGCTTACCGCAAAAGTTACGGACTTTTGGGATTATTGTTGACTAGCTCGCTCTCGCATCTGAATTGGAAGATTGGAGATTTGAGCCGATTCGACAGCGTAATATTAAGGGTAAAAATCGAAAATATAATTTTCCATTTCAGAAAGGATAACTTTTGGATAGAAGGGACTAATGTTTAACGCTAAAGATTTAGAGAAAAGCACAATCGCGATAGCGAGTGGTGCGGCAATTGGGGCTAACCTTTCGACTACAGTGGGCGGAATGGGACTCATTGGCAGCTTCGGCGGTATGAGTCTGGGAATGGGGATTATGACGGGGGCAGGCGCAATGGTTGGCGCGGCTACGTTCGGAGGATTGGAAGCGTTAAAAACGGGAGATGCAACGGCATTAGGCGCGATCGGAATTGGAGCGTTAGGCGGTGTGAGTGTTTCAGCGACGATAGGCGGGATGGGGCTTAGCGTCGGCGGTGCGGCAATGGGAATCGGGATGGGAACAATGGCGGTAGTGGGTGGGGTTTTTGGGTTGGGAATTTACGGGCTGCATAAAGCTATTGTCGGGAGCGATCGCTCATACAATTTTTATGAAAATTGGTTGGCTCTTGAAGTAATATGCAGGGAGCATGAAGACGAGCAACGTTGGCGCTCTCTAGAAGTGGAAAGAGAGCTAGAAATTCTCAAACAAACAATCAATACTCGCGATACCTATTTGAAAATACTATACCAAGTTGAGCCGGTATTATCTGAAAGGCGATGGGAGCAAAGAATGGTGGATTTAGAGGAGCAAGAAGAATTAGAAGCCCTCAAGCAACAGATCGAAGATTTAGGTGATTCTTAAAGCACGATTTAACCAAAGATGAATGGCACTGACTTAAGGCGGGTGGGCGCTGCCCACCCTACGAAATATCAATAACGACGTTGTATACAACGTCTCTACGGCGATTTTTCAATTCTTATTTCAGTGCCATTCAACCCAAGATTATCGATCGATTCTCAATCGCCTCTGGAAGTTTGCACGCGCTGCGAAGCGTCTCCTACAAAAGGGTAGCAAAAAAGTAGGGGCGCAAGCTTTGCACCCGTTGGGTGTATCTCATCCAATCGAAAACCGCTGTACACCCCTAACGATCGCTGCAACTATGGGACAACCATTTGCTGTCGCGATCGCAACTTTCTTAATGAAGAAAATCTAAAGTTTTGTCATAAAAATTAATATCAGATTGCACCTCAATCTGAAGATTACCTAAAGGACTGGCAAAATCGCGGAAAAAAAGCCCATATTGTAAGGAAGTTAAAACGGCTGCGATGCAACCCCCGCGAGTAAATTCCCAAAAGCGCGTACTCGCATTTCGATAAACTTCAGCAAAGTTAACAAACGATTTATGACCGAATCCATCCTTCAAAAAAATCTAGCGCCTCAGCGGGCAGATTCCCGCCCCGCCGATTGGATTCGCCGCTTCGTCTGGAAAATCGCCGTAGCAACTTGGCTGTTAATGGCGGTGGGCAGCGCCACGCGGGTGATGAATGCAGGACTCGCTTGCCCCGATTGGCCGTTATGTTACGGGCAGTTAATCCCCAGCGCGCAGATGAATCTACAGGTATTCCTAGAATGGTTTCACCGCTTGGATGCCGCTCTCATTGGCTTAAGCGCGATCGCGTTGGTGGGACTCTCATTCTGGTTTCGTCGCGAACTCCCCGCTTGGCTGCCTTGGGCTTCCTTATTTGCCCTCGGCACTGTCCTGTTTCAAGGGGTTCTCGGCGGTTTAACCGTCACGCAACTGCTGCGCTTCGATATCGTTACCGCCCACCTCGGCACTGCCCTCCTTTTCTTCTGTACCTTGCTGGTTATCGGCACAATGCTGCTGCCCTATCGCGGTACTGGCGTTTCCGGGCGACTTCCCTGGATGGGGATCGTTGCTGCAACTTTAATCTATTTACAAAGTTTGCTCGGAGCCTTAGTCGGTTCTCGTTGGGCGCTACACCAATGCCTGAGCGGTTCGCAACTCTGTGCGGTGATGAATAGTCATTTGTGGGGTGTTGTTCCCGCGACGCTAGCAACGCTCCTCGTCACCCTTGTCGCTTGGCGAAGACCTGCTTTACACCCGATGCTGCGATCGCTCGCTAAAATCGCAGGCGGCTTAGTCTTAGTGCAAATCCTCCTCGGCGTTGCCACCTTTTACCTACACTTGCAAGTCGAACCTCTCACCGTCAGCCATCAAGCTGTCGGTGCGGCTCTCCTGGGCGTTTTAGTCACCTTCTCCGTCCTCGCCCTTCGGGATGTCGTGCCTCGAGCCCTTCGGGATCGCCAACAGCTTACTGCTTAAACCCTTTCAAAAAACTAAATCGGAAT
This sequence comes from Oscillatoria sp. FACHB-1406, assembly GCF_014698145.1. Taxonomy (NCBI): domain Bacteria; kingdom Bacillati; phylum Cyanobacteriota; class Cyanophyceae; order Oscillatoriales; family Oscillatoriaceae; genus Oscillatoria; species Oscillatoria sp. FACHB-1406. The sequence goes on from NZ_JACJSM010000007.1 coordinate 83,682, forward strand.
AATGACTGGGACAACAACACTCTCTCCCCTCAACGAGAACTTCCGCGAAGTTCTCAAAAGTTACTACCAACTCACCAAACCTCGGATTATTCCGCTGCTGCTGATTACCACCGCAGCCGCCATGTCGATCGCATCGCAGGGACAAGTCGATCCCGTCCTCGCCCTCATCACCCTCGCAGGCGGAACCCTCGCCGCTGCTTCCGCTCAAACTTTTAACTGCATTTACGATCGCGACATCGACTACGAAATGCTACGCACGCGATCGCGTCCCATCCCTTCCGGGCGAGTGCAACCGCGCCACGCCCTGCTGTTTGGGATTGCGCTCGGCGTACTCTCCTTCTCACTCCTCGCGCTGTTCGTCAACCTACTGGCGGCCTTCCTCGCCATGTCCGGTATTGTCTTTTATATGCTCATCTACACCCACGCCCTCAAACGCCACACGACGCAAAATATCGTCATTGGCGGCGCGGCGGGCGCGATTCCGCCCCTCGTCGGCTGGGCAGCGGTAACGGGTGACGTTAGCTGGGCGGCGTGGTTGCTGTTCCTGATTATCTTTTTGTGGACACCGCCGCATTTTTGGTCGCTAGCCTTGATGATTAAAGATGACTACGCCCAAGTCAACGTACCGATGTTACCCGTAGTCGAAGGGGAAACCGAAACGGCGCGACAAATTTGGCCTTATACCTTAGTAACGATCGCGGCGACCTTTTTGTTAATTTATCCCTTGGGCGTTTGTGGTGCGGTTTACGGGGTATTTGCTGCCCTACTCGGGGCTATGTTCCTGAAAAAAGCTTGGCAGTTAAAGCAAGCGCCCGAGGATAAAGATATCGCCAAATCTGCGTTCAAGTATTCGATTTTGTATATGATGCTGCTGTGCGCGGGAATGGTGGTGGATAGTTGGCCTGTGACGCATCAGTTAACCGACGCGATCGCAACCAATATGCAAGCGATCGCTAGTGCCATTGTTGCGATTGCCCATTAAAAAAAGGCATTGCAGGGGTTTTCTTATAATTCACAGTGCAATCGCTGCATTTCCCAGAAATACGAATCGGGAGTCATGATGACTCCCTTTTTCAATGCGCGATCGCGCCCTTAAAATTTCCCCACCCAAAAGTATAGCCATCGCCAAGGTAGTGATACCAGTTTTGGGTAGGAGCGAATAGCATTCGCCCGTTTTTCGACTGATTGGATTGTCCTCACCGATGTGTCTGTTGCTATAAACTCGAAAAGACTTAACGGGACTTTGACAAAAATCTAAGTCAAAAAGGGCTGAAAGCCTTATATATCAATAAAATTAGGTCGAAAACACCTGAACCCTGACTACAACTACGTTTGAGCCGATTTTACGCCTTCGACGTAAAATCGGCGTGGAACAAGGCTTTCAGCCCTTTTTGTGCCGCAAAGTTGTCAAAGTCCCGTTAAAATGAAGAGGAATTGGCAGAGAAGGTAGGGAGAGACGATGAGTCAAGCACCAATCGATGCTCGAAAACTATATCAATTCGCTAGCGCCTATAACAGCTTTGGCTTTCAATTACTCTCGCAACTGACCGAAAATAATCCCAATACCAACATCTCGCTCTCTCCATTTAGTATCACGATCGCGTTGGTCATGCTTTATAACGGCGCGCGAGGAGACACCAAACAGAAAATCGAGCAAGTTTTAGGGCTAGAAGGACTCAGTTTAGAAGATATTAATACAGCCAATCAATCGCTCCTCTCAAAACTTAAAGAGATTGTTCGAGAAGTGGACTGGGAGTATTGGGTCGATTCGACACAGATTGAGGCAGAACCCGATAAATTAACCTCTGCTAATTCAGTGTGGGTAAAACCCGGAATTTCCCTAGATAAGGAATTTGTCCGAGGCTTAAAAACGTTCTATGAAAGCGAGGTTGCTCATCTGGATTTTGATTCTCCCGAAGCCGCAACAATCATTAATCGTTGGGTTGCAGAGAAGACCAAAAATAAAATTACTAAATTGGTTTCCGAAGAAACGCTTAGGGATTCTGTTCTCATTCTCCTCAATGCCCTTTATTTTATGGGGATTTGGAGCTATCCCTTTGATGAAAGCAAAACGGAAAATAGAACCTTTACTTTGTCAGATGAAAGTGCAATTTTGCACCCCACAATGGCTAAATACATGGTAGACTTGGATTACCTTAAAACTGAGAATTTTCAAGCAGTTCAGCTACCTTACGAAGATGAATCGAGTGGGTTGTATATCTTTCTTCCCAATGCCTCCTCATCTTTTGAAGAATTTCAAACGCTCCTGACTTTTAATAATTGGCAAAACTGGATGTCCCAGTTTTGCAGATGTAGTGTCAATATTTTTCTGCCCAAATTAAAACTCGAGTGCCGACAACTATTAAACGATTCTTTCAGCAATCTCGGACTAGAAGACCTTTTTACGAACAATGCTAACTTGAGTGGAATCGGTGCGGGAAGCTTGAAGGTGAGTCAGTTAGTTCATAAAGTCGCAATTGAGGTGAATGAAAAAGGAACGGAAGCTGCCGCAGTCACAGAGTTTGAGATGATAGCATTTGGAGTCGTTGAGTCAATCGATCTAATTATCGATCGCCCGTTTTTCTACGCTATTTACGATCGTCGAGCGCAGACGATATTATTTATGGGATACGTCCTCAATCCTGCATCTCACTAAATCATGAATCTCTCAATTCGCCCTCTCCAAGCCAACGAACTAGAAACAGCAGACAAAATCTTTAGAATCGCCTTCGGGACTTTCATGGGGCTGCCAAATCCTGCCGATTTTTTAGGCGATGTTGACTACTTAAAAACTCGCTTCAGTGCAAATCCCACCGCAGCATTGGCTGCTGAAATGGATGGGGAAGTTGTTGGCTCTAATATTGCTTATTCTTGGGGAAGTGTCGGTATATTCGGCCCCCTCAGCGTTCGCCCTGACTTGTGGAATCGGGGGATCGGTCAACATTTGGTTGAGGCAGCGATCGCGCGATTAGCAGAAGCAGGAACGCAACAGGTGGGATTATTTACCTTCGCCAACAGTCCAAAGCATCTCGCGCTCTATCAAAAGTTTGGGCTTTACCCGCGCTTTTTAACTTTTCTTTTAACAAAACCGATCCAGTCTATTGCAAAATTTCTACCGGGCTATAAATACTCAGAACTGACTCAAAAGCGCCAAGAAGTATGCCTTAAAGACTGCTTTGAACTGACCGATTCGCTTTATCCTGGATTGGATTTATCGCGAGAGATTGTCGCTGTGAGCGAGCAAAATTTAGGCGATACGGTTCTGCTGGAAGATGAAACAAGCTTAGCTGGATTTGCTGTCTGTCATTGCGGGGCGGGAAGCGAAGCGGGGAGCGAGGTTTGTTACATTAAGTTTGGAGCGGTGCGATCGGGACAAGGGGCGGGAGAACGGTTTGAACGGTTGCTCAAACTGTGCGAAGTTTATGGGGAAACTCAAAAAATGTCACGGTTGAGCGCGGGTGTTAATAGCAGTCACAATGAAGCGTACACTCGACTGCTCGATCGCGGTTTTCGAGCGGAAGTTATCGGAGTCGCCATGCACAAAAATAACGAGCCACTTTATCATCGACCGGATGTTTTTGTGTTAGATGATTGGCGCTAATTTAGCAGTTCTCCATTAGATGAAGTACAAAAAAAATTTCCTAAACTTCCGTTTAACAAACAGCAAATTATTCTCTATCTTCTCCCTTAATAAGACAGATTGATGTGAAGCTGTATAGAATCAAAAGTAGGTGCGTTAGCGCAGTGTAACGCACCATTATCTTAACCTAAAATTGAGTGGAGTCGATTCTATGTAACGTCATATTCAATTGGAATATAGCACGAATTGAAACGTGAAAGCACGTTTCTAAACGCACCAAAGTCCTGGCTGGTGGGCGCTGCCCACCCTACTACATTGACAAGCTTGATTTTACGGAGAAAGAGATCGCTGAAATAAAGGAGTGGCAAAGGTTTTAGGAATTGCGTTACCCACGATTGTAAGCTTGTCGATATACTAGGACAATTCCAGTAACTGTAACGAGTAATGATGTCATGAATCTCAATAATATTCCTTAATCTATTATCAATTATTCCCTTAGATATCTTGCGTTGATGGCTGAAGGGTGCAAAAATCAAACAACGTTCTCGTCACTGCATCGATCGCGCCTTCTTATGCTCGGACAAATTCTGCGCCAACGCTACAAAATCCTTCGCCAACTCGGAGAAGGAGGATTCGGGAAAACCTTCCTAGCTGAGGATTTGGATATGCCCGTCAATCCGAAGCCGAAGTGCGTGGTGAAGCAACTTCACCCGCAAATGCTCGATCCGGCGATGGTGCGGCGCTTCGAGAAGGAAGGAGAAATTCTCTATAGATTGGGACAGCAGAACCCGCAAATTCCCGATGTTTACGCTTATTTTCAGGAAAATGGCGAATTTTACCTGATTCAAGAATTTATTGAAGGCCACAACTTAGAAGAGGAAATCGGTACGGGAAAGCGCTGGACGGAGGCGCAAACGCGAACCTTTTTGCAAGAAGTTTTAGAGATTTTGGCATTTGTCCACAAAAATCAGGTGATTCATCGCGATATTAAACCGTCGAATATTATGCGACGAGATCGCGACGGCAAACTGGTCTTAATCGACTTCGGAATCGTCAAAGAAATCGTCCAAGGCGGGGCAGATCCAGAGCGCACTTCCGGACAAACCCTCGCCATCGGTACGCCGGGATATATGCCTGCCGAACAAAGCACGGGGCAACCGCGCTTCAGCAGCGATATTTATGCGTTGGGAATGACCGCAATTCATGCCCTCACCGGCGTTTCGCCCGATCGCTTGCAAACAGACGAGCGAGGCGAGGTAATTTGGCAGCATTTAGCTTCAGTGAGTCCGGGTTTTGCCGCTATTCTCTCGAAAATGACCGCCTATTATTTTGGCGATCGCTATGCGAATGCTCCAGAAGCCCTACAAGCCCTTACCACTACCAGCCCCCCCACCCCAGCAGCAGCCCCAGTTAATCCCCCCAGCGTCGTAGCAGCAACCGTTGCTGTCGGCGGACATTCCCCCGCTGCGCCGCGTTCTCCCGCAGGAGGTTCGGGATCGATTCCCGATCCCAATTCCTCGTCGCGCTGGCCAGTTATTGCTGGAGTTGCGATCGCGGGAATTGCCGCCCTCGCCCTCTTGATTGGCTTGCTTCCGCCGCTGTTTCGCCGCGCTTCTACCCCCTCCGAACGTCGGGAAGTCTCCTCTCAACCGTCGGCTAGTCCCTCACAAAATGCCCCGCGAGCGAGCGATTCTCCCTCTTCTACCTCATCAGGAAGCGATCGCGTTCCAGCTTCTTCCACCCCTTCAGGAAGCAATCGCGCTCCAGCTAACCCCACCGATTCAGGAAGCGATCGCGCTCCAGCTTCCCCCTCCGATTCAGGAAGCGATCGCGTTCCAGCTAACCCCACCTCATCAGGAAGCGATCGCGTCCCGGCTTCCTCTCCCCCTCTCCCCGTCCCCCCCTCTCCCCGTCCCCCCGTCCCCCCCTCTCCCCGTCCCCAAACCCAGGGCGTTCCTGCCTTCCCCCTCGATACGGCGCGCCGAGATGTCGAAGCGACGCTCGGACAACCTACGAGAGACTTGCGCGGCGCATACGGCAATACGCGCGCCGTGGTCTACAACGGCGTTCGCGATGGCGTAGATCTCGGCTATCTGTTCGATCGCAACTCCGGGCGCATTCGTCAAACTGAGGCATCTTTCCGTCAATCTGTCAACCTCCCGACGGCCCAGCAAACCTTAAACGATCTCTTAGACGGTCAAGCACCCGATGCAGTCAGACAGGGACTCGATCGCGTTTATCGGCGACAACTCGACAACTATCGCTATCAAGTTGGTGGGGCAAAAGTTCAAATCGTGCGCCAAGATTGCGGCGATATCTATGTCAGTATTTGGGACGAGCGACTGCACGATTTCGTTGAATTCCAACAGGTCAGACAGTGTTAAAATTTCCCGACCATTTTACGCGAGCAGCGATTTGCGGTAATCTGTTAAGCTTGAAACTTCCGATCGCAGGACGGAATTAGAAAGTAAAAAATTTAAGCGAACTGCTGACCCCTGTTACTCGCATCTTACCCAGTATGGCTGCACTGATTTCTCCAACTGTCGATTTATTGCTATACGATTTGCGTCATGAATCGGGGCAAAGTTTGGAAGATATTCAAGAAAATCGCAATCTTTTTATCAAAAAGTTTCCGGCGAATTTTACCTCAATTGACTGGGAAAAAGATAATCGTTCTGAGGCAGAATTTGTCGAATTACTCGATGAGAGAACGCAGATTGAAAATCTACAGATTGCTTCGCCGGAATTTCAAGGTTATTGCTATCCCGTGCGCATCCAAGAGGCTTATGGATTGCTCCTCAGTTGTGGCGTTCGAGACAAATACTTACCGTATTCAGTCGCTTATTCTTCCAAAATCAAGCATATTTTAGAGCAAGCTTTACAAGGACAGTCAGGAAGCTTGGGACAAACTTGGATGATTTCGGCTTATATAGAACCCTTTACTTATACCCAAGCAACGGCTTTAGCGAAAGAGTGCTACAAAAGCTTTATGGAAGGGGGAAGTTGGGAAGAAAATTTAACCAGTACGAGTAATTTTTTAGGGGGGAAATTATTTGAACTGTGGAGCTTCGATCCTTCGTTAGAATCGCTCACTGAAGAGATGGAAGTCCCTAAAGAGGTAGAAAAAGTTAATCGAAGCCATCACGTTATTATTGCGATTTATCCGAGTCTAGAGATAGCATCATCAGCAACCTATTTTATTGCCGAATGGTTGCGTTTATTTTGCTACCGGCATCAAGTGCTTTGGCACTACCGTCAGAGTCGGTTATTAAAAGAATTATTAGTCGCCGATCGCGTCGATATTCAACGTTACTTTGAAAATGTCGGGAAAGGAAAGGCGAATTCGAGTTCTCTCGAGCAAATCGAAGAAAAACTCGAATTTATCCGCGCGATGTTTGTTGATTACAGCCTCGATCTCAACGAACTGCAACATAAAATTGCAGCGATGGACTTGAGTTTGGAGCTATACAACCAACATAGCAGCGCCCTAGCGACCAGTGTGGCAGCCGAAAATTTATCGGGAGATTTGGCGTTTTTGGGACAATTTGCGACTTTGGCGCGCGATCGCTATTTGCGGTTTTTACAAAAAGATTTTGAAACGGCGAAGGGCGGTTTAGAATTGCTCGAACTGGCGATTCAACTCCTGCGCGCGGAAGTTTCCGTCAGTCAAGCAAAAGGCGATCGCGAAACGGCGCGGCAAAATCGTACCTTCCAAAATACCGCTTTGATTTTAGGAACGGGAATCGGTAGCGGTATCGCGACGGCAACCCTCGCAGCGCGCGGTCCTGCGATCGAGCAAAAACAAATTCAAGCTACCCTCGCTACGCCTGCGGGACAATTTATGTCTAAAAATCTTGCCATCCCGCCGTCCTGGATCGTTCTCAGTTCTGCGGCTCTGTTGAGTTTAATCGTAGCCGCGATCGCGTCGCTCGTCATGGGAACCATTGTGGCGATACGGGAGTAGAGAACAGAAGGTTAGAGGCGATCGATCCACGGGGTAGAAAAGAAAAAATATAACGGTATAGCAAAGGTTTCGGACGCTAAGGATCGTTAGCGTAATTTGCAATTTTCAACTACCCCATTCCCGATTACGGTTTACCCCACTGCGTAAAATTATCCTGAATGACTACAGTGGAAAGAGAAAAATAATTAAGAAGCGTAAATCCACGTAATCACCTTATTCTATCGCTACTATGTTTGAACATTTTCTTGACGTTGCGATTAAGTCAGTCATTATTGCCCAGGAAGAAGCTCGACGGACGGGGCATAACTTGGTCGGCACGGAACAATTATTATTAGGGTTGATTGCGGAAGGAACGGGAATCGCTGCAAAACTTCTGTCTCAGCAGGGCGTAACCCTCCAAGCAGCCCGCGTTCAGGTCGATGAGTTAATCGGTCGCGGCCCGGGTTATGTCCCGGCGAATCTTCCCTTTACGCCGAAAGCGAGGGCAGTGTTTGAGGAGGCGCTGGCAGAAGCGCGCCGTCTCGGACAAAACGCGATCGCGACCGAACACATTTTACTCGCTCTCCTCAAAGATACCGATACAGTTGCCATTCGGGTGTTACAAAATCTCGGAGTCAATCTCGAGACCTTGCGCACGGCTATCATTCGCGCGATCGGCGAAACGGCAGCGGCAAAACCCGTTCGCAACAATCGCAAAGGCAATCCGTTCTCGGGCGAACCGCAAAGCCAACATTTCAATTTAGCGGAATTTAGCACGAATTTAACCCAACAAGCGCGGGAAGGAAAACTCGATCCCGTTGTCGGACGCGATGCTGAAGTTGCCCGCGCCATCCAAATTTTGGGCCGTCGTACCAAAAATAATCCCGTTCTCGTCGGCGAACCCGGAGTCGGAAAAACTGCGATCGCTGCTGGAATCGCCCAGCGTATTGTCAATGGCGACGCACCAGAACTGCTGCACGACAAACAGGTTATTAGTGTCGATATGGGCGCAATGGTGGCGGGAACCCGCTTTAGGGGAGAATTTGAGGAACGCCTCAAGGGAATGGTCGATGAAGTCCAGCGCGCGGGGAATATCATCCTGTTTATCGACGAAATCCATACTCTCGTCGGTGCGGGGTCGATTGAAGGCGCGATGGATGCGGCGAACCTCCTCAAACCGGCGCTGGCGCGCGGTGAGTTGCAGTGCGTCGGCGCAACGACCTTAGATGAGTATCGCCAGCATATCGAGTCCGATGCGGCTTTGGAACGTCGCTTCCAAAAGGTGATGGTCGGCGAACCGTCGGTTGAAGATGCGATCGCGATCTTACAAGGTTTGCGTTCTACTTATGCCGATTTCCACAACGTCCAGTTTACCGATTCTGCCTTGGAAGCAGCGGCGAAGCTCTCAGATCGTTATATTCGCGATCGCTTCCTCCCGGATAAAGCCATCGACTTAATCGACGAAGCTGGTTCTCGCGCTCGCTTGCAGCATTCCGCCGCCCTCAAATCCACCCTCGAGGAACCCACCGTTCCCGTTGTCGATAGCGAAACAATTGCCCAAATTGTCGCCGCTTGGACGGGGATTCCGGCGAATAAATTAACCGCCGCCGAATCGGAAATGTTGCTGCATTTAGAAGCCAACTTACACGAGCGCGTTATCGGACAAAACGAAGCCGTAACTGCCGTCGCACGCGCTATCCGCCGTTCTCGTGCGGGGATCGGCGATCCCAACCGCCCGATCGCGAGTTTCGTCTTCTGCGGGCCTACCGGAGTCGGGAAAACCGAACTTGCTAAAGCCCTCGCTGCTTACCTTTTCGGTTCCGATGACGCGATGATTCGCCTCGATATGTCGGAATTGATGGAATCGCATACGGTATCGAAACTCATCGGTTCGCCGCCGGGATATGTCGGACATGAGGAAGGCGGACAGCTTACCGAAGCAGTACGTCGCAAACCTTATTCGGTTGTCCTGTTCGACGAAATCGAGAAAGCGCACCCGGATGTGTTTAACCTCCTGTTGCAATTGCTCGATGACGGTCGCCTCACGGATGCGCGCGGTCGCGTCGTAGACTTCAAGAATACGATCGTGATTATGACCTCGAATATTGGCTCGAAGGCGATCGAAAAAGGCGGTAGCGGGATTGGTTTTGAGTTTGCTGATAACCTCGCGCAAGTGCAACAACAACGCATTCGCGGTAGCGTCACCGATAACCTCAAGCAATTCTTCCGTCCTGAGTTTCTCAACCGCCTCGACGAAATCATCGTTTTCGAGCCGTTGCAGAAAGCCCAAGTGCAGCAGATTGCCGAGATAATGGTGAAGGAAGTGCGCGATCGCGTTTGGGAAATCCACGGTTTGAATTTGGAAGTGCGCGATCGCTTCCAAGACTACGCCGTTAAAATCGGTTACGATCCTGCCTACGGCGCGCGTCCCCTCCGTCGTGCGTTAACCAACCTTCTCGAAGATAACCTCGCTGAAGCTATCCTCGAAGGACGAGTTAATGAAGGCGATACGGTTATTGTCGATCTCGACGATGATGGGCGGGTGCAAGTTTTCCCCCTCGTCCCGCAATCCGTCCTGCAAGCTGTATAAATCTCAAGGCTTAACCCCGTTTGAACGGGTTAAGAGGATGAAACCCTTGCTGTAGGGACGTTAAATCTTGCTGTAGGGACGTTAAATTTAACGTCCCTACTTTAACGTTGCGGAGCGATCGCGCCTACAATTAAAAATGAGAAAGAACCGCAGATATCGAGCAAGCAACATGGAGATTAAAGACGGTTTCGTCGGCACAGTCGGCAATACCCCCCTGATTCGCTTAAACAGTTTCAGCCAGCAAACCGGCTGCGAAATTCTCGGCAAAGCTGAATTTCTCAATCCCGGCGGTTCGGTCAAAGATCGCGCCGCTTTATTCATCATTGAGGATGCCGAAAAGCAAGGTCTTCTCAATCCCGGCGGTACGGTTGTCGAAGGGACGGCGGGTAATACCGGCATTGGTTTAGCCCATATTTGTAATGCCAAAGGCTATAAATGCCTCATCGTCATTCCCGAAACTCAATCGCCAGAAAAAATCGAACTGCTGAGAACATTAGGTGCAGAAGTTCGCACCGTTCCCGCTGTTCCCTATAAAGATCCCAATAATTATGTCAAACTCTCCGGTCGCCTTGCCGCAGAAATGGACAACGCGATTTGGGCCAATCAATTTGATAACTTAGCCAATCGCCGCGCCCACTACGAAACCACCGGGCCGGAAATTTGGGAACAAACCGACGGTAAAATCGATGGTTGGGTCGCCGCGACGGGAACGGGAGGAACTTATGCGGGCGTAGCTTTATTCCTGAAAGAAAAAAATCCCGATATTCAATGCGTTGTTGCCGACCCGATGGGCAGCGCGCTGTATAGTTACGTTAAAACCGGAGAACTGACAACAGAAGGCAGTTCGATTACCGAAGGGATTGGCAACAGTCGCGTTACGGCGAATATGGAAGGCGTACCGACCGACGATGCCATTCAAATCGGCGATCGCGAGTGCATTCAAACCATCTATCAATTGTTGCGCGAAGATGGGTTATTTATGGGCGGTTCGGTCGGAATTAACGTCGCCGCTACCTGCGCTTTAGCCCGAAAACTCGGCCCCGGACATACAATTGTTACGGTACTGTGCGATGGCGGTTCGCGCTATCAATCGAAACTGTTTAATCGCGACTGGCTGAAGGAAAAGGGATTACTTTAGTGCATAGTGGGGTTTAAATTCCAATTGCATACTTTTTCCACTCGGGATTGCGACCGCTTTTCACGTAGCGGGCAACTTCAAAGTGGAGGCTGCTATAAGGTCGGCGGGGCTGCGTTCTCAGCGGCATCGAAGCTTCAGCGGGCGTGCGGTTGCCCTTGTTGACATTGCAGCGAACGCAAGCCGAAACGAGATTTTCCCATATATCCTGACCGCCGCGCGATCGCGGAATCACATGATCCAAGGTCAGGCTATCCCCTTTATAGCTACAGTATTGACAAGTATGGTCGTCGCGTTCTAAGATGTTTCGCCGAGTCAGCGGAATTTCTCGGTAAGGCACTCGAACGTAGTAGCGAAGCCGAATCACGGTGGGAACCGGAAATTCTGAATAGACGTAGTGTTGTTGGTACTCTAGCTGTTCTGCCTTACCCTTCAGCAAAAGTACGACCGCTCGTCGCCACGTTGTGATGTTGAGCGGTTCGTAGGAAGCGTTCAAAACGAGAACCTTGCTCATTTGTTTTTAACAGTTGCCAAAACCTACCAAAGATGGTAGCACACTAGAAGTGTAAAACTGCTTTCCCTGCTCTGCGGTAGCCTTGCAAGCCGAGAGAATCGCAAATTAGGCAGAACAGATAAACAGACTCAATGGCACGGATTTCAGGAGAGTTGGGAGCGTCCAAACTCCCCTTTATCAAGGTTTGTGGTATTAGTCCCTACCGCTTTAAGTGCCATTCAATCCAACGGATAATGATTAATTATTAATTTTTAATTAAACATCGATTCCGCCATCAAGCCGCTTTAAGGAATGAGTCGCTGCTGCACGAACGCCAGCATTGGTATCTTTTGTTAAGAAAATGAGAGCGGAGCGACTTTTGGGAGTGGGCAAATTCCCCAGCGCTTCGGCAAGGCGCTGCCGTATCAGCCAATCTTCAGATGCAGCAAAGCGAAGGATTGCCTCGACAGCATCGATAGCTCCTATTTCCCCAATAGCAGAGATAGCTGCTTGCTGCAACAAAATTTCTTTGCTCTCGAGAGCTTGAAGCAAAAGTTGTTTGGCGCGGGAATCTTGGAGGTTGCCGAGAGAAACTGCCGCACTAAACCGGACGAGCCATTGGGTATCTTCGTAAAAAGCGCGCGCCAGCGGTTCAAAAGCGCGAATATCGCCGAGATATCCGAGCGCTCCGGCGGCCTCAGCGCGAATGCCATAATCGGGATCGGTTTCGAGCAATTTAATCAGGAGCGGATAGCATTCTTCGGTGTGCTTTACGCCGAGGGCAAAAATTGCCATCGATCGCACCGGCAGCATTTCATCGTACAAAACTTTCTGAATCAGGGGAACCGCATCTCGAGCGGGAACGGTTTGCAACGCCGCCAGAGCCAATAAGCGATCGCGAGAATCGCTACTCTCGAGTTGGCGGGCGATCTCTTCTAATCCAATTTGAGTCATGGCGACCTCCGGAATAAATATCAACAATTGTAACGAATTTCTAAGGATTGGCGGCGCTCGGAAATCCGCCCTCAGTTGTTCGTCACCCGTTCGGTTGGCTTTGCCGCAGGTCTGAGTGCGCCCTCTCCCAAAGTTGGGTTAACCGGCTTAAAGCAGGAATTTTTGTGAAGCTTTTGGCACGATCCCCGATTCGTATATGAGAATGGCCTAACAGGCCTTTATTGCTTTCACGCCCTTAGCGCTTATGCAACTGTTTCACCGACGACCCGCTGATGAAATACCAACGGAGGAAGATACGCGCACTCGCATTTTGAACGCTGCCTTAAAGTTGTTTGCCCGCCAAGGCTACGATGCAACCACAACTAAAGATTTAGCAGCAGCGGCGGGCGTGGCAGAAGGAACCCTGTTTCGACATTTTGTCAATAAGAAAGCAATTTTGGTGGAAGTCGCAACGAAGGGATGGGTAGATATCCTCACCGATTTGCTGACGGAGTTGAGCGAGATGGGGAGTTACAAAGCAGTGGCGCAGGTGATGCGTCGGCGAATGTTGCGAATGTGGGAAAGCAGCGATTTGATGCGGGTCTGCTTTATGGAAGCGCAATTTCATCCCGAATTGCGCGATCGCATCCAGTTAGAAGTCATCACCAAAATGACCGACGTGGCGGAAGCCTTTTTCCAAACCGCAATGGATCGCGGGATTTATCGACGCACTAACCCAAAAATTGTCGCTCAAGTCTTTTTAGGGATGTTCGCGATCGCGGGCTTCTCCGATCGCACCATCATCAACCCCAACGCCTCCCCCCGAGAAATGCAAGAAATGGCTGAAGGCATTGCCGATATTTTTCTGCACGGAGTCCTCGCCAACGACGCTTAGCGTTCCTTAATAGCCCAGCGGCGCATTATTATTGGCCGGAGTTTCCTGCTTTTGCTCTTCGGGAGTCGGCTTCTGTTGCGATTGCACCGAAGCCGGATAAAGATAAATCGTTTGGCTGGGCGAGGGAAACACTAAACCCGTTTCCTTATTCTGGGCTTGTTTGGCTAGCTGATGCTTAAAAGTTTCATCAGCTGCTGTTAGGCTGCGCGTCTCTCGTTGCAACCGTTCCAGCGTTTGATACGCTTCGCTCCACTGCTGTTGGAGATAGACTGTTGCCGCGTAGAGTGCTAGCGCCGCACCAATTAAAGAAAACGCCACAACCGAAGAACCCCGCTGCAACAACACCAGTATTTCTAGCAAAGGGGGTAGAGAACGCGCCGAAGTCGTTCGCGAAGGTTGGGAAGCCCCAGAAGCCGCTCGGGAACGATGCGCGCGCAAACCTTCTCTCACTCGAGCCGTTTTGACAGGAGGCGACTTTTTGACTCTCGGTCGCCTTAAACCTCTCGGATCGCGGGGTGAAACAGACATAAGCAGTTAAACATACAGCCAATTGCGATACAATCCTAACATTCAATGCTCGCTAGCCACTTTTGACCCGAACTAAATGGACGGATTTCACCCAAGCCATCCTTCAATTTTTGTGCTAATGTTGCAAAAGTAAATACAACCTAACAGTTCTTTACAGGAGCAATTAAATGACTAAGAAATTTTTAACTTTAGCTTGCCTTTTTGCTTTAGCTCTGCCTTTAGTCGCTTGCGGCGGTGGGGATAAGGCTCCTAGTGAATCGCCGGCTTCTCCGACTGAATCGCCCTCGTAATAACTAGGAATTGCCAAGCGTTTTTCTAGCCATTCTCTAAAATATTAAATTGGGCTTTGCTCCATGCAAGCAAAGCCCGACTACTTGCCAATCTTAAATTTGAAATTTGGCAGAAAAAAGGGGTTAACCTTACCAGGTCAACCCGCAAGCTTGGGAACGCGCATCGATCGCTACTGCTGCACAACCAGCTTAACGTTAGCATTTTGCAAACCGCGTTGCTTCACTTCTGCCAGGGTTTTATTAACAGCGTATTTTTGGTTGATCGAATTGATCAATTCGGTTTGATTGTGCTTCTTGGCAACGCCCCAGAGATCGGCGATTAAATCGTAAGTGCCGTCGCTGTTGCAGGACCAGCCGAGATCGTATTCGCCATCGAGAACGGCAACCAAATCGGCACGGACGCGCTGACCGTTGTAGCCGCGCACATCAGCGCTGGACTTGGTGGAGATGCCGAGGTCTTGCAAAGAAGCCTTGAGGATTTCGACATCGGTGATTTTGGTACGGAGGGTGCTAAAGTGAGACATTATTGGATTTCCTCTTAACTCTAAAACGACAGTTGTTGGTTTGGGTTTGCCGCTAACTTGGGGAAAAGCGGCGTTTTGGGTTGTGCTGCTAGCAATCGATTTGCTAGCCTTAGCCCCCGTATCGCTACGGGAGAAAGCCTGTTTTACGATTCCAATTGCAGGTATTCTGCAATGGCGGCGGCGGCAGGTCGGGCGCGTTGCCTTGCCCAATCTCTCAGGGCAGTGACCTGTTCCATCATCGTGCGGGACAGAGGGAGTGTGGCTTTGAGAGCGGCGATGATGTCTAGCTGCGTGAATTCGCGTTCTTGCGCGAAAGCTTCGTACATGGCAGCGACAATCGCTTGCTCTATCTCTGCACCGGAAAATCCGTCGGACATATTGGCAAGCTGATGTAAATCGAAGCGAGATATTTCATTGCGTCGCTTGCCAAGGTGAATTTGGAAAATCTGTTGGCGTTCTTCAGTGGTCGGTAAATCAACGAAGAAGATTTCGTCGAAACGTCCTTTGCGTAAAAACTCTCCAGGAAGCCGCTCGATGCGGTTTGCGGTTGCCATGACGAACACGGGAGAGGTTTTTTCTTGCATCCAAGTCAGGAAGGAACCGAAGATGCGGCTACTCGTACCGCCGTCGGAATCAGCAGAACCCGTACCGCCTGCAAAGGCTTTGTCGAGTTCGTCGATGAAGAGGATAACGGGGGAGATCGATTCGGCTGTTTTGAGCGCGTTCCGCAGGTTGGCTTCCGATCGCCCGACCATCGAACCATCGTAGACTCGACCCATATCTAAACGCAGGAGGGGCAATCCCCACAGACGCGCTGTAGTTTTGGCGATTAAGGATTTACCGCAACCCGGTACGCCGAGGATTAACATCCCCTTGGGCTGGGGCAAGCCATATTCTCTGGCGCGCTCGGTGAAGGCGTTTGAGCGCTGCTTCAACCAGCGTTTTAATTCTTCTAAGCCGCCGACGGAAGCAAGGGTTTCGTCTTCTTCGATATATTCGAGGATGCCGTTGCGACGAATGAGTTGCTTTTTCTCGGAGAGGACGATTTCAACTTCTTCTTCAGTGAGACGACCCGTCTTGACGCAAGCTTTTCGATAAACTTTTTCGGCTTCGTCTTTGGTTAAGCCGAGGGCAGCTTTAAGGAGTTTTTCCCGCGTGTCGGTGGTCGTGCGCTGCTTGTTTCTGACGCGATCGAGTTGTTTGGATAGCACCCGGTCTAATTCGTTGAGATTGGGAAGGGCAAAGTCTAAGACGACCACTTCTTTTTCCAATTCAATCGGGATTTGCTGAACCGGCGACATCAGAATAATAATTTTTTCGGTTCCTTTAAAGCTCGCGATCGCATCTCTTAACCAACGAGTGGTTGCAGGCGCGTCGATAAAGGGGTGCAAATCTTTAAAGATAAATATACCCGGTTCTCGATGCTGCACGACCCATTGGATGGCAGCTTCGGGCGAAACAGTGTTGTGCTGGGTAACGCTGCGGGGTTGGCCGTGTTCGACTAAACCGTGAGTGACAGTCCAGACGAAGACTCGACGTTGTTGGGTTTTGGCTTTGGCAATCTCGTCGGCGATCGCCTGTTCCGCTCTTTCCTCTTCAGACGTGACGAGGTAAATCAGGGGATATTGAGCTTGAATGAGAATACTTAGCTCTTCTTTCATGACTATCGACCTAGCGTTGAATACGGCACAATCCCTAACCTCGTTGCTAGATTTCGGCCTTCGATTTAGCTGGTTAACAAGGGAACCAATTCTTCCGAAGCATCCGAGCTAGCACTGACTGTTTCTTCTCGAACTTTGGGGGGTTGGACTTCCTCAGACAAGACACCCGGTTGATTTTTGAGGGAAATCAATTCGCCATCCCGCTCGATTATGGGGCTATGGCATTCCGGACAGGCATATACCCGATGCGTCCTCCCGTGGGCGGGTTCTGCTTCTTCGACCACTTCAGGATTTTGGAGGTAGAACTGGATAGCTCTCTCGACCATTGACGACATCGATTCGGCATCTACTGCTGCTCGAATTTTTAGCTGTCGATGAATTCCTGGTGGAAGATAAACTGTGACCTTCTGCTTGTCTTGCATTTCTCTTACTAAGTGTTCTACCCGGGTATGCTATGCAAGCTTACTGGGTTTACTAGGGGCTGTCAAGACAGTAAGCTGCTATGACGGCAATATTGTTACATTAGTTAATAATTGGACTGCCAAAGGGCGATCGCGCCGTCGGCAGAACTGCTGGTAAGGCGCTTACCATCAGGGCTAAAGGTAATAGCAAGAACCCGCTGGCGATGACCCGATAGCGTACAAAGTTCTCGCTCGCTCGGAAGCTGCCATAGTTTTACGGTATTATCCCAACTGCCCGTTGCCAGGAGAGTGCCATCGTTATTAAATGTAATGGTGGAAACGCGATCGCGATGTCCGGTTAGCACGTGCGGTTCTGGACGCTCGAGATTCCACAACTGAATCGCGCGATCGAGTCCCCCCGTCGCAATGGTTTTTCCGTCTGGGGAGTAGGCAATGCTTAAAATTCCGGAATTCCCCCGCAGAGAACGAATCAGCTTTCCCGTTTCGAGATCGCGAATTCTCAGCGACTTTTCCCAACCGCCACTCGCAAAGCTTTTTCCGTCCGGACTTATGGCGATCGCGCAAACCTCCGCCCCATAGCCCTTGAGATCGGCTCGAATCCTTCCCGTTGCGACCTCCCAGAGCTTAACAGTTTTATCGGCACTACCGCTGATTAAGGCGCGATTGTCCGGAGTCAAAGCGATCGCCGTAACCTTATCGGTATGTCCGCTAGAACGCCCGCCAAAAGAACGAATGGGCGATCGCGACTTTAAATCCCAAAGCTTAATCATTCCATCCGCGCTTCCACTCACCAAAAATTGCCCGTTGGCACTGAAAGCAAGGCTATAGAGGGGTTTTCCAGTATCTCGAAACGTACAAAGATTTTGTCCAGTCTTTACCTGACAGAGCTTTATCGTGCCATCACTACTGGCGATCGCGAAAATATGCCCTCGAGGGTGAATGGCGATCGCGTCAACCGTTCCCCGATGGGTGCAGAAAAGGCGCACCTGCCTCCAAAGTGACGGATTTGCCTGAGACGAGGGTTCGGGGGCAGAAGTTGAGGAAGATTGACACTGGAGTTTTAATTCGGCAGCTTTGCAAAAATCAGCTTCTGCCCGGTTTTGATAGCCCAGCTTTTCGTTGAGAAAGCCGCGATATTGGTAAGCTTGAATGTATTGCGGGTTGAGGTGAAGGGCGGCAGTGAAATCAGCGATCGCCTCTAATAGGTTTCCCGCTTCTGCATTAGCAACGCCCCAGTTATAACATTCCTCCGGTGAAGTTGGGCGGGTTGAAGCTCTGGTGGACTTCCCACTCGTTTCGTTGCCAGCACTCCGCGCGGAGAAGTTCCCCTCCAAACCGCTTCTAAGATATTCATACGCCTCGGCAATCTGCTTGAACTTCTCCTCTGCTTGTTGCTTCAATACTTCGTCACCAACAAAAAGATCCGGATGCCAAGTACGGGCGAGTTGGCGATACGCTTGCTTAATCGCTTCGGGCGATGCGCCCGCTTTAAGTCCTAAAATCGCATAATAACGGTCGAGAGACTTCATCTTAATTGTTGTGCTGTCCGGTTCCTACTCAATGTACCCAAACAAGCAATGTCGCGAATTCATCCTAACCGCAGCCCTCATTTAGTCCTCATCGGAGGCGGACACAGCCACGCGATCGCGCTAAAATTACTCGCAACTCATCCCATCCCCAACCTGCGCCTTACTCTCATTAGCGATGTCACCCACACGCCTTATTCCGGGATGCTACCCGGTTATATCGCTGGGTTTTACAGCTACGAGGAAACCCATATCGATTTGCCCCCTTTGGCTGAGTTGGCGGGAGCGGAATTTATACACGATCGCGCCGTTGGTTTAGACTTAGAACGAAAATGCGTTATCTGTGACGAAAGCAGCCCTATTCCCTTCGACTACTTATCAATTGATATTGGCAGCACGCCCGCCCGCAATACCGTCCCTGGTGCAGCAGAATATACAACCCCCATTAAACCCGTCCCCGAGTTTTTACAAGTTTGGCAGCAAATCGAAGCAACAGTAACGCAACATCCCGATTCTCCCCTAACCTTGGCGATTGTTGGCGGTGGGGCGGGCGGCGTAGAACTCGCGCTTAACGTACAAGCGAACTTACAACGACGTTACCAAGCCGCAGGACAACCCAAGGAAAATTTGACTCTACATTTATTTCATCGCGACGAACGACTGTTAAGCGGTCATAATGCTTGGGTGAGTCGAAGGTTAGAAAAAATTTTGCGCGATCGCGGCGCGATTGTTCATTTGGGCGAAAATGTCAAGGAAGTTTTGCCCGATTGCCTCATCTGCGAATCGGGATTGAAGGTAAAATGCGATCGCGTCGGAACAAGCATCTTTTGGGTAACGCAAGCTTCCGCACCGCCTTGGATTGCCGCTTCCGGACTCGCCACCGACGAACGCGGGTTCATTTTAATCAGCGAAACGCTTCAATCGGTTTCTCATCCCTTTATTTTTGCAACCGGAGATATTGCGACGATGCGCGAACATCCGCGTCCGAAAGCGGGAGTTTTCGCCGTGCGTCAGGGGAAACCATTATATAAGAATGTTCAACGGTTAGCTGCGGGAAAATCGCTTTTAAAATATGTGCCGCAACGGAATTATTTAGCTTTAATTGGAACGGGGGATAAAAGTGCGATCGCGTCTTGGGGAAGATTGGGCTGGCAATCTCCCTTACTGTGGCGTTGGAAAGACGCGATCGACCGTAAATTCATGCAACAATTTCACGAAGAATAGAAATGCCCAAAGCCTATCCCCCTCTAAACCTGCCCCCGATTGTCTTTTACTTGCCAAAAGAAGCCGACTTACATGAAGAGTTGCCAACCCATAGCGAAACTTTTTGGCAAGGGTTTAATCGTGGCATTTATTGCTGGACATTAAAAACTTATCTCTACCTAAAAGAGCGAGATTTTCCCTGCCAACTCAGTGCAGCATTCCCTTCTGAAGGGATTGTTTTAGCCCATCGAGACTGTTTGCCCGATACTTTGCCCTCTCCCTCTCCAAATTTGCTTCTCATTTGCTTAAAAGCCGAGCGAGATCCGCACCCTGCCGCTCGAATTCATATCGTCCAGAATCCTCAAGAATGCCGTACTTTAAGCTCGATTTGGAATCCTCACTTTATTCCCCTTTGGCACCAACAAGGTTTATTGCCTCGAGATCCAGAACGGGGCGATCGCTTTGAAAATATTGCTTTCTTCGGCAATCCCCGAAATTTATCCGCAGAGTTTCACCAACAAGCTTGGATTGAAGATCTCAAAAATTTAGGGTTGAACTGGTTTGTTAAATCCTCCGATTGTTGGCATGATTATCGAGACATTGATGCAACTTTTTCCGTCAGAAGCTTAAAAAACAAGAAATTCTCGAGTAAACCGGCAACCAAGCTATACAATAGCTGGTTAGCCGGAGTTCCTGCAATATTGGGGCGAGAATCGGCGTTTCGTGCCGAGAGAAAAAGCGAGTTAGATTATGTAGAAATAAAGTCCTATTCCGAAGCGATCGCTGCCCTAACACACTTGCGAGAGAATCCAGAATTGCGACGTGCAATGATCGAGCGGGGGAAGTTACGATCTCAAGAATTTCTCCCCGAAAACATTGTGCATCGCTGGGAAAGCTTTCTGTTGGAAACTGCCGTTCCCGCATATCAGCACTGGCAAACTTTAAGTTCTTTTCAGCGCAAAAAATTGTATAGAGAATCTTTTGTGCGCCTTAAAGCAATGCGCCTGCGAGCGCGCTTCACGGAGGAATAAAGCTTCCAGCTTAGGATAAGCTAAGAACTTCAGGCTCCGTCGAACTCACGTTAACATAGTAAGAGTCAATGCGCGATCGCACCTCCTGCCTTGAACCCTACGCCCTCCCCCTCAGAAACCCACTTCAACCAAGCTAAAGCTAGCTTGCAACAATCGCTGTCTTGGTACTCGAGTTTTCGCCGCCACGGAAAGCGCGCCCCCAGTCCAGAACTGCAATCCGCCGTGCGCGGCGAACTACAAGCGATTAAATCCGCCCTCGACAAACTCGAGCGCAACGCCATCTGCATCGCTGCCTTCGGACTCGTCAGTCGGGGCAAATCTGCGGTGGTTAACGCCTTAGTCGGGCAAAAACTGCTGCCTACAGGGCCTTTGCACGGCGTAACGCGCTATCCCAAGTCTGTGCGTTGGGTTCCGACGGGTGGAAAGGTGCAGGTAGAACTCATCGATACGCCGGGATTGGATGAAATTGAAGGCGAAGCGCGGGCGCAAATGGCACGGGAGGTGGCACAGCAAGCCGATTTGATCTTATTTGTGGTGGCGGGCGATATGACGCGCACGGAATACGAGGCTTTGTGCGAGTTGCGCCGTAACTCTAAGCCGATTATTTTGGTATTTAATAAAACAGATTTGTATCCCGATCGCGATCGCGAAGCCATCTACAACCAACTCTGCCAACTTCGCCAACCCGGAAACACGCCCGCATCTGTTCTGCTTTCGAGTGGAGAAATCGTGCGCGTCGCCGCCGAACCTTCCCCCGTACAAGTGCGCGTAGAATGGCCCGATGGGCGTGTTAGTTATGAATGGGAAAGTCCGCCGCCACAAATCGACGAACTGCGTCAAAAAATATTGGAAATTTTAAATCGGGAAGGGCGTTCTCTTCTGGCACTCAATGCCCTTTTTCAAGCCAAACAAGCCTCGGAAGTTTTAGCGAAAAAAACATTAGAATTGCGATCCACCGAAGCTGAAGAAATTGTTTGGAATTATGCGAAATATAAAGCCCTCGCTGTATCGCTCAATCCGATCGCGCTTTTGGATGTTGCGGGGGGAGTTGTCGCCGATCTCGCCTTAATTCGCTCTCTCGCGCGCTTGTATGGTTTGCCGATGACCAGTTTTGAAGCCGGGAAACTTTGGCAAAAAATCATTTTTAGTTCCGGGGGTTTGTTGCTCGGAGAAATGGGAAGTAGTGTTGTGATGGGATTGGGAAAAAGTGCCGCTGCTGCCCAAAGTGTGTTTGAAAGTCCCGGCGCGATCGCTTCCTATGCTACCACGGCTGCGGCTCAAGGCGCGATCGCGGGTTATGGCGCTTATGCCGTTGGACAAGCCGCGCGAGAATACCTCCAACAAGGCTGTTCTTGGGGATCTTTGGGGCCGAGTACCGTCATTGAAAATATTCTCAAAAGCGTTAGTTCCGATACGATTCTTTATCGCTTGCGAGACGAATTAAAGGCTGGGTAAATCAAGCTTTAACATTGCAAATTTCTAGAGCAAGTTGAGCCTGTCTGCCAGATGCTATGCTAGGTATAGCAACGCGATTGGGGTAAAGCTTACCCGCAATCGAGCGCGATCGATAAAAAGATTAATAATTGTGGCAATATGAGTCAGCCTCGCCTCCTCTCTTTTACCCTTGACAATTGGACTGCTTTAGGCGGTCGAGTGTCTGTATCTCTCGTCGATCGCGTTGCTGTATTAGTTGGCAGAAATGGGGCAGGAAAATCAGCGATTCTTGAAGGCTTTGAAGCGATTTCCTCATGCGCGATTGGGAGAACTAACCGGCGCTTGTCACGAGACAACGATAGCATTCCTCGAATGTTGGAGATTGAGATATTAACACCAAGCGAGCGTCATCTTAGATATCAATACGAACTTATAATTTCGCCAACTTTTATTGAAGACAGCGATTTCACAGAACTGGATGAATCCGATAACGATAATGTAGAGGAAAATTCGTTTTCTTGGAATGAATGCTGTCAGTATCTTGATGGAAAGCAAGAATTTCTCTGGGAAACTCAGGCGGGAATAACGACCTTACACAATAGTGAAAATCCCATCATTACTATACTGGGAAATATGACCTCGCTTCGACAATCGAATCTCCCAGAAAACTCACAACTCAAGCTACCTGTAGAGATGCAATGGGTCTATGCTGTTTTAAAGGGAGTTCGTATTCTGGGTAAAGCTTCTATCCGTCAAACCTTAAGAAGGCGACCCTCTTTCTTAAAAGTTTCCAGCAAAGGAATTTCTTCAGGGATTTCGGGATTAGCAGATAGCCTCACTCGTAAAGTTATTCGCCGTATTGAAAAAAATAAAGAGGATCTCGACGAACTAGAAAACGTTTGTCAACGAGTTGGGCTGGGAAACAAAATAACAGTTCAAAAATTTGTCCTTAGCGAAGAAAGCTTAGATAAGAAGACCTTTGTTGATGAAGAGTATGTCTCTTCCGTATTGCTCGATGGAGTCAATTTTGGCTTGCTTTCTGAAGGTACATTACGAGTTTTATCTATTATCATAGAAATAATTTCGCCTTATCCTAATGCAACGACTATTCTTGAAGAGCCAGAGACACAAATTCATCCCTTAATGTTAGAAAAGTTACTCAACGAACTGGAAACCTATACGTTTGAGGATAACTTAATTCTTTCAACTCATTCACCTCAAGTCGTCGCCTGGACGATCCCCGAAAGAATTCATTTAGTTTACCGAAAAACCGGACGTACCACTGTTCGCAAACTACAAGAGGAAGAAATTGAAAAAGTTGTTGCTTACCTCAGCGAAGAGGGAGATTTAGGCGACTGGCTATATAGTGGTATTCTCGATGAGTAGCTCCATCATTGGCATCATTGCTGAAGATCGTACTGACTGCGATGCAATTCGTAAGATCGTGCAGCGCGTACTCGGTACAAATATCGGAACAAAACTGTGGGCATCTAAAGGATGCAGTACCTTAAAGAGAAAGCTATCAGCAAAGCTTGATGTTTTATCTAGGGAGGGATGTAACGCTTTTATTATTATTCACGATCTAGATCGCAATCCGCAAAATAATTCGCTTAATGATGAAGGAACGCTGCGCAAAAAGCTGGAAGATGCCTCCTCGGCAATCAAGAATACAAAAAAACATATCTGCATTCCCATTGAAGAATTAGAAGCTTGGTTTTGGGCTGACCCAGAGGTTATTAAATATGTGGGTAGAGGAAAGGGAGAAGCTAGTAACAATCCTCATTTAATTGTTAAACCGAAAGAACAATTGATAAAGTTATCAGGAGATGAAAAGCGAAAACCTCGTTATAGCACCAATATGAATGTAGAGTTGGCAGAACGGCTAGATTTGCAGCTATGCTCGCAGCGCTGTGTTTCGTTTGAAAAATTTCTTGACTTTCTCCACTCTTTATGAAAGTGTTTTGAAGAGAAAACAATTCTCTGTCTGAGACTGCAACAATTTTACTAAAGCTGGGTTGCGAAAAACATTCTCTCGATCGCGCCGCCAATATTGATGGGCGAGTTCGTCCTTCCTCATTCAAACTTGACTTTATACAAGTCAAATAACTCACCCGGTTTCCGCTTGAGAATCTTTGCCCCAGCCGCCGAGATCGCCTTTTCCCATTCGGCGAGCGGTTCGAGAAACACTTCCGCCCCTAAATAAGTTTCCAAAACTGCCCAATCTTCCGATGAAGGTTGTTCCGGATTGAGGAGATCGAACACAAAAATACCCTCGGGTTTGAGAACTTTTTTAACCGCTTCCATTACGGTTTTCCAATAGCTCGGCGGATAATAACAACTCCATCCCGTCGCGATCGCAACGTCAAAGAAATTAGCCTCATAATTCAACTGGTGCGCGGGCGCTAAAACCGTCCCCTTAAACAGTTTAGAATTGAGTTGCGAGCCTCGCGATTTCAACATCTCCACCGCCGTCGCGCTCACATCTTGTCCGTAAAAATACGCCTGCCAGTCCCGCCAGGGATAAATTAAAAAACTCGCACCGCAGCCCAAATCCAAGCAGCGTTGATTTTTCTTCGGTTGGGCGAGTTCCCAAAACGGCGAAGCTAACTTTGCATCCAGCAAACCGCCCGCCCATTCTTCATAAATCGGCATTGCCTGTACTTCCTCGGGTAGAGTAAGGGGTTGGTTGCGATACTGGCGCTCGAAGCGTGCGGCGACGGCAGTTAGGCGCGCGCCTTCATCAGCAGTAGCAGATTGGGGCAGGCGCATTTCATCGGGCTTGGACATTGGCTTTGGGGCAGGATTGCTAGGGTTGTGTTCCGTTCGGCGCGCGTTGCTGCTGCGTCCCGAGCGCGCGTATCGAGGAATGGACATTGAGGGGCTGCAAAGTTTAACATCGAAGAAGTACCTATTCAGCCTTCACAAGATTTTACTCGTTCTTTGCATAATCTTACAGATAGGTAAAGTTCCATCTTGAAATAAGTTTGAAAAACCTCATCAGCGCGATCGCGCTCGAAGTCTCGCTAAATCTTCCCCTATTGCCCTCATGTCGCTCGAATTAGCTCGGCGTTCCGTTAGTACGATTCTCGGCAGGGTTCCCTTGCGCGTCCTCCTCGTCCTTCCTTTTGTGGTTCAAATTTTTGGGGCGGTGGGACTGGTGGGATATCTCTCGTTTAAAAGCGGTCAGAAAGCTGTAAACGATGTAGCGATGCAGTTGCGCGGCGAAGCCACAAGCCGCGTCCAACAGCACCTCCAAAGTTACCTCGACGCGCCTCGCCTGCTGGCCCAACACAATGCCCGAGTTGCCAAACTCGGGGATTTAAATTTTGAGAAGATACGCGCCTCAGAACTCTATTTGTGGCAGCAACTTCAACTGTACAATTCGATTTATGCAACCTATCTAGGGAATTCGCAAGGACAATTTATTTATGTGAAGCGGGAAGAAGACGGACGCTATACGGCGAAATCCGTCGAACAAGCGCCGGAGCGAAAAATCTACCCGCTCGATGAGAAAGGTCAACGCATAGAATGGCGCGGCAGCGAAAAATACGATCCCAGAACCCGGCCTTGGTATATCAAGACGGTAGAAACCAAGCGTACCAATTGGAGCGATATTTATACGTTTGCGGGGGGAGAGTTGGGAATAACGGCTTCGGAGCCGTTCTACGATGCGAGCGGAGAGTTTCGCGGCGCGCTGGGGGTCGATTTGATTCTAACTTCAATCGGGGATTTTTTAAAAACGATCGCGATTAGCCCCCACGCTCAATTGCTGATTGTGGAACGATCTGGGGGACTGGTAGCGACTTCTACGGGCGAACATCCGTTCGTGCAAGAGCCAGGAAGTAAGGACGCGAAACGGATTAACGCGACCGACAGTCAAAATCCGCTGACGCGAGCGACGGCTCGGTACTTACAGGAAGAATACGGCGGGTTTAGCAAGCTTTCAAGCCGGGTGCAACTCGACTTCCCTTTTGAAGGCGAGCGACAATACGTGCAGGTGATGCCCTATCGAGATAAATACGGACTCGACTGGTTGATTGTGGTGGTTGTACCGGAACGGGATTTCATGGGGCAGATTTACGCCAATACGCGCGCGACGATCGCGTTGTGCTTGGTGGCGCTGGCAATTGCAACGGCGGTGGGCTTGCTGACGGCACATTGGTTGGTGACTCCGATCGCGCGCTTGGTGGAAGCAACGCGATCGCTGGCTAACGGCGATCTCGACAAAACCGTCGAAGAGGGAAACGCGCGAGAAATTAAACTCTTAGCGAGTTCCTTCAACAGCATGGCCGCTCAGTTACAAGAGTCCTTTTATGCCCTAGAAATGGCAAATGCCGAACTCGAAGAACGAGTGCGGGAACGAACTTCTGCCCTAGCTGTCGAACAAGAAAAGTCCGAGCGATTGTTGCTCAATATTTTGCCAGCGACGATCGTCGAGCGACTCAAACAGAGTCAGAGCGCGCACTCCAAAGGGTCTACCGCGCGGATTGCGGAACATTTTGAAGAAGTCACCATCTTATTCGCCGATATCGTCGGCTTTACACCTCTATCTGCTCGCTTAAAACCCATCGAACTGGTTAATTTACTCAACGATATGTTTTCAATTTTCGATGCCTTAGCCGAACACTACGGTCTAGAAAAAATCAAAACGATTGGCGATGCTTATATGGTAGCGGCAGGACTTCCCGTTCCTGTACCCGATCGCGTCGAAGCGATCGCGGATATGGCCCTCGATATGCTCGTTGCCGTCGCTCGCTTCAACCGCGAGCGCAATGAAAACTTTCAAATTCGCATCGGCATTAACACCGGCTCGGTTGTCGCCGGAGTCATCGGCACGAAAAAATTCATCTACGACCTTTGGGGCGATGCCGTCAACGTGGCTTCGCGCATGGAATCTTCAGGCGAACCGGGAGCGATTCAAGTCACCGCAGCAACCCGCGATCGGCTCGAAGGTCGCTTCGTTCTCGAAGAACGCGGTATTGTCAATGTCAAAGGTAAAGGAGCAATGAAAACCTATTGGCTGCGGGAGCGAAGGTTGCCGCCCCACAAGTCCGCACTCTCCTCGCTCTCGAGTGCCAGTCTGCGGACCGAAGTCGATCTGCATCACAAGTAAAATGCTCTGCTTGCGCTATCTTGGAGTGACAAGTATTTTTGCACGGGGCGCGTTCAAACGCATTATCTCCTCCCTTACAATCTACCCAAGTGCGAGAGCCGACTTCGGACTCGCAAGCGATTCCCTCCGCTGCAAATCCACTCGATTCAAAATCGTTGCAATGTACTCCAGTCAAGCGTTGCGAACTTTGAAGAGTCAGCTTTTACACTTTGCTTTCTGCTAAAGCCGTACCAGGGTGTGCCTACCATCTCGAGTCATTTTTTTGGGAACTGTAAGCCGATAATTAGGCAGGCACTACATACATTATGGTGGCAACATTGACCCGACCCTTTCAGCGCGCGC
The DNA here is from genome assembly GCF_014698145.1 of Oscillatoria sp. FACHB-1406. Taxonomy (NCBI): domain Bacteria; kingdom Bacillati; phylum Cyanobacteriota; class Cyanophyceae; order Oscillatoriales; family Oscillatoriaceae; genus Oscillatoria; species Oscillatoria sp. FACHB-1406. The sequence goes on from NZ_JACJSM010000007.1 coordinate 111,325, forward strand.
TCGCTAAAGTGCTTGGAAAGACTAATCTTCCTACTATTTTAACCGTTCTCCCGATCTTGCAACTCGTCGGTGCAACCGGTATCGTGAGCTATCTTTTTTGGCAGCACCGTCAGGCGCTCGTGCGCGAAGTCGCCATCCATTGGGCAGATGAAGCGAGCGAGCGAATAGAGTTTCGCCTCAAAACTTATCTGAGGGAGCCTCACCTGCTCAATCAAAGCAGCAAGAACGCGATCGCACAAGGGGTTTTTGACTCGAACGATTCGGCTCGCCTCAAACGCTTTCTACAGCAACAACTACTCGCGTTTGAGTCGATCGGTTCTACAGGCTGGTGTAGCGCGCGAGGTGGCGCTTTGTACGTTAGCAAGGACGAGGCAGCAGGGAAGACAGATCCGCTCGATTCCGCTCAATTTTGCAATTCCTACAAAACAACCCAGACGGCGAATAAACCGATGTGGGGACCGGTGCATTTCGAGAGAGAGCGGCAGCAACTTGCGATCGATGCGATTTTGCCCGTTTACGACGCGCGAGGGACTTTGTTGGGGGTACTGAATACGCCTTTGTATCTTTCGCACTTGGGGACATGGCTTTCTGACGTACAGAGCGACCATTCGTCGCGGAGTTTTCTTGTCGATCGCGACGGACGGACGATCGCGAGTTCGGATAGCTCTAATTCTGCCAATTCACAACTGAGTTTAGCAATTGAGAGCGACGACCGCTTAGTCCGAGAAGCATCGTTACAACTGATCCGACATTTTTCCGAGATCGCCGGACTCCAGGAGGCTCGCCAATTAGAAGTTGACATCGACGGGCAGCACTATTTCGTGCGCGTGTCTCCCTTCCACGAAGAACGCGGCCTCGATTGGTCGATTGTTACTCTCATTCCTATATCCGATTTTGCGAATATGACGGGCAGTCGGGCCATCAATGCGATCGCGTTATGTCTTTTGGGCATCGGCATCGCCACAGTCAGCGGCATCCTCACGGCTCGCTGGATAGTACGACCGATCCGCCGCCTCAATACTTCTGCCCGAAACTTAGCGCGGGGAAAATGGAACGAATCGGTAAGCGTCGAAGGTCTTAATGAGGTGGGACAACTGGCGCGATCGTTCAACTTGATGGCGAAAAAGTTACAAAGTTCCTTTACCGCCCTCGAACGACAAAATAAGGACTTGCATCGCCTCAGTGACGAACGGCAGAGCGTTAACGACGAGTTGCAGCGCGTCAATGCCGAATTACAGCGCCTCGACCGCCTCAAAGATGAGTTTCTCGCGACCATTTCCCACGAATTGCGCACCCCTCTCAATGGCATGGTAGGGTTAGCCGAATCGACCATCGACAGCGCCGCCGGAGAACTATCTGCGCTCCAGCGCCAAAATCTTCACGCCATTGTCAGCAGCGGCCACCGCCTCAGCAAGTTGGTTAATGAAATTCTCGATTTCTCGAAGCTCAAACATCACAAAGTCGAACTTCAACTCAAGCCCGTCGAAGTTTGCTCGATTGTCGAAGTCGTCTTAACGATTTGCAAAACCTTGGTAGGAGACAAACCGATACTGTTAACAAATGTCGTTCCCGAGGATATTCCCCTCGCTTATGCGGACGAAAATCGCCTGCAACAAATTCTCTACAATCTGGTGGGGAATGCGATTAAGTTTACGGAGGCGGGAACGGTTCGGGTAGGAGCCGCTGTAGAGGAGGACGAATCGGAACGGGGCTACCGGATGTTGGCGATTGAGGTGAGCGATACTGGCATTGGTATTCCTGCCGAAAGTCGCGATCGCATCTTTAGTCCTTTCGAGCAAGCCGACGGTTCCACCGCACGTCCCTACGACGGAACGGGACTGGGGCTGACGATTACTCAGCAATTGGTAGAATTGCACGGGGGAAGAGTTTGGGTCGAGTCGGAAGTGGGCTGCGGCTCTTGTTTTAAGTTTACGCTGCCGTTATTTGAATCGTGCGTTAGCTCGGAATTAAGTAATTTTCCCTTGCCAATGCTCGCCCACGACCTCAATTTTTATCAGGCGGCGCGCAGCGTTGAGTTTGACCTCGAGCAGCCTAGCTCGAAGCGAGAACTTCTCGCCTCGGAACCGCCGGAAAACGGTAAGTTTCATATTCTTATCGTCGATGACGAACCGATTAATTTGCAAGTTCTCAACAGTCATCTTTCGCTGGCGAATTATACGGTGACGCAAGCGCTGAACGGGGAACAAGCTTTAAAGGCGATCGCTAACGGACAGAGCTTCGATCTGATTATTCTCGATGTGATGATGCCTCGAATGTCGGGTTACGAAGTCTGCGCCAAAATTCGGGAACAATATCCCGCCCAGCAATTGCCGGTGGTAATGCTGACAGCGAAAGATCGCGTTTCCGATATTGTTATGGGCTTTGGGTTTGGGGCGAACGATTATATTAGCAAGCCTTTTTCTAAGGATGAGTTATTGGCGCGAGTGAAATCGCATCTGGAATTGTCGCATATTAGTAAGGCTTACGGTCGTTTCGTTCCTCATGCGTTTATCGAGTTTTTACAGAAAGAAAGCATCGTTGATATTCAATTAGGCGATCGCGTCAGTAAAGAAATGGCGGTCATGTTTAGCGATATTCGCTCCTTTACCGCACTTTCAGAAAAAATGACCCCCCAAGAAAACTTCGATTTTGTCAATGCTTATTTGCGGAAAGTTTCGCCAAAAATTAGAGAGCATCGGGGCTTTATTGTCAAGTATTTAGGCGATGGAATGATGGCGGTTTTTCCGACGGGCGTAGATGATGCGATCGCGGCGGCGATTGACAAGCTGCATGAAGTCAATTCTTACAACGAAAAACGCAATCAACGCGGCGATAATGCCATTCAAGTCGGGATCGGCATTCACGTTGGTTTTATGATGGTGGGAATGGTTGGGGAATACGAACGAATGCAGTGCGATGCCTTTTCTGACTGCGTGAATTTAGCCGCGCGCCTCGAAAGTTTGACCAAACTTTACGGCGTATCGCTGTTAATTTCTGAAGATACTTTAAATCGCTCCCAAGATGCCAGTCAATATCAATTACGTTTTCTCGATCGCGTCATCGTTCAAGGACGCACCAAAACGACAGCAATTTACGAAGTTTTAGACGGCGAATCGGGGGAAAGTCGCCAGCTGAAATTAAAAACGCAGCTAGACTTTGAACGCGCGATCGATTGCTACCAAAAACGCCAACTCACCGAAGCCCAAACTCATTTTTATCGCGTCTTAGAAGTCAATCCAGAAGATCGCGTCGCAGCCCTCTATCTCGAACGCATTTATCAATTCCTCGAACACGGCGTTCCCCTCGATTGGAACGGCGTTTGGAACTTACCGCAAAAATAATTCGTAATTCGTAATTCGTAATTCGTAATTTGAGGTCACAAGCCTCTAATTTTAAAAGTACTGGCGATACACCTCCATTGCCGCGCGATGCAGGATAGAATGGCGATAAATTAAACCCTGAATATTTTTATCGTAGCCGCCCCCAATCACGCAAGCAACCGGATAGCCCGCCGCAGCGCAACTGCTTAATACCATCATCTCGCGTCGGTAGAGTCCGCGATCGCTCATTGCCAATTTTCCCAAGCGATCGCTAACATGAGTATCAACTCCCGCATCGTACAAAACTAAATCAGGGCGGACTTGCGATAACAAATCGGGCAAAGATCGCGCCAAAATTTGTAAGTATCCGTCATCATCAAGTCCTTGCGGTAAAGGAATATCGAGATCGCTTTGCTGTTTTTTGGCGGGAAAATTAATCTCGCAGTGCATCGAAAAAGTAAAAACGCGATCGTCATTTTGAAAAATATAAGCCGTACCGTCGCCTTGATGCACGTCCAAATCGATAATCAAGATTTTTTGGGCTAAATTGAATTGTTGCAGAACGCGAGAAGCAATGGCGAGATCGTTGAAAATACAAAACCCAGAACCGTAACTCGGAAACGCATGATGGGTTCCGCCCGCCGTATTGCAAGCCAAACCGCACTCTAACGCCCGTTTCGCCGCTAACACCGTTCCCCCCACCGCCGTTAGCGTTCGCTTCACCAGCGCCGTACTCCAAGGCAAACCGATGCGCCGCTGCGCCTTTGCATCCAAGGTTCCCTCGCAGTAAGCGCGGGCGTATTCGGGCGTATGCACGAGTTCCAGCCATTCTAAAGGAGGAACCTCCGGGCGTTGGATTTGTTCGGGTTGAATGATGCCATCCGCGAGCAACAGTTCGCACAAGAGTTTAAACTTGGGCATGGGGAAACGATGGCCTTCCGGAAGCGGCGCAACGTAATCGGGGTGGTAGATAATGGGGAGATTCAATCTCTTTCCGCTCCTTGGTTCTAGGCGCGCTCGGTTATCTATTGCGAATGGCACTGAATCCATCGAGAACGCTCCCGAGATCCAATGCCATTCATTCCTTAAATTAATTAACTAACTCATTAATTAACGCCGTCTGCGTCCGCCGCCAGAATAACTGCGACGAGGACTCGATTGGCGACCGCTTCCAAAGCTGCCACCGCTTGGACGGCGGTCGGTGGGACGAGTTTGATTCGACCGACGCAAGGTACTCGAACCATACCCAGAACCCGTGCTGCGAGAACGATTCGTTTGCGAAGGCGGGGGCGCAGTGCGGCGCGTTGTCGTTGTGGGCGGCGCAGTTCTCAAGCTGCCGGAGGTGCGGAAGGTTTCACGGTTGCGAACGGCGGCAGGCGGTGCGTTGTAGCGGGTTTGGTACTGTCGCACTGCGGTATCGTAACTGCTACCGTAACCGCCGTATCCTCGCAAAATGCCACCGGATTGATAGACGGGGGGAACGTAGTATTGCGGTCTAAATAATAGACTGCCGATCGCTTGTCCGGCTAAAGCACCGGCAAACGGAGTCCAAAAGCTGGATTCTTGACGGACGATGACGGTTTCCCGCTGTCCGGTTTGCGGGTTGGTTTGGGTTTCGGTGACGTTGTGGACGTATTCGATTTTGAAGTCTTCGCTGAGATACATCGCGGGTTGACCGTTCTCAACGTTCAGATAAGTTTTTTCTCCAGCTTTAACTTGTTCGTCGGTAAGCCGCGCCATCTGCAAGTTTTGGGTGCGGAAGGCGGGGGGAACGCCTGCTGGGGTGTTCAGCAGCATGAGGTTATAGGTTCCATCTACGTCGTTGTAGGTGGCTTGTTGGACGGGATATTTACCGTCGTTGAGGGGAGGAGAGTTAACTTGAGTGCGGTTGGCGCTAGAATTTTGCGGAATTTGCGTCGATGAGGAACCGCCACAAGCAACTGTTGTGAAACATAAGACGAGGGACATAGCGAGTGGAAGCAGTCTTCGCAGCATTTTTGAGATGAGTGGCATATCGAATCTTTTAGTTAGATCTTAAACTTGCGGACAGAAAGCCTGTAGCACGGCTTTCCGTACCTGACTACTACCATTGTACGCGCTGTCGCTAGAGAGTACGTTCTCTAAATCGTTGCACTGGCTTACGCTGCTGCGAAGGAACGGTTAAAATAATGGTGCGTTACGCTGCGCTAACGTACCCTACTTTCTTTTGTGAGATCGGGTATAGGGACGTTAAGTTTAACGTCCCTAGGATTGAAAAGGGTTATGATGCGATCGCGTTTTCCATCCATCCTTTCAGCGTTGCTACCACATCTTCAATCGCAATTTCTTGCGCTTCTTTCGTGGCGCGCTGCACGACTTCGACTTTTCCTTGTTTGAGCGATCGCCCGGTTACAATTCGATAGGGGATGCCGATTAAATCTGCATCTTTAAATTTAAACCCGGCGCGCGCGTCGCGATCGTCGAGCAGGGTTTCAATTCCCGCTTGATTCATCTCTGCATACAGTTTCTCTGCCGCTGCCATTGCTTCGCTGTCGCTGATGTTGGGAACGACGATAATGGCATGGTAAGGCGCGATCGCAACCGGCCAAATGATACCATCCTTATCGTGAGACTGTTCCACTGCCGCTTGCGCCAACCGCGATACGCCCACGCCGTAACATCCCATCACTAACGGCAATTCTTCCCCTTGTTCGTTGGTAAACGTTGCTTCCATCGCTGCGGAATATTTAGTTCCCAACTGGAAAATATGCCCGACTTCAATGCCGCGCGCCGATTTTAAAACTTGCTGGGAATCGTGCAGGGCGCGATCGCCCGCTACTGATTTTTGCAGGTTTACCACGCGGGAAGGGAGGGTAAATTCTTTGCCCCAATTCGCCCCAAAAACGTGATATCCCGGCTCGTTTGCCCCGGTAACGAAGTTTTTCATCTCCGCAACGGTTTCATCGGCAAAACGCACGAATTTCGGATGAATATCCTTCGATTTTTGCAGGTAATCGTCGCTTAAATCGGGGGAGATATAGCCCGTCGGTAGCTGTTGTGCCGCCCATTTTTGCATCGCTTCGGCTTCAGGAACCGTGAGGGAAAGGAGCGTTTTTGCGCCAAACTCCGAAGCCATTTTACTCAACTCATTTTGGAGTTTAACTTCATTAACATCGCGATCGCCCCGAATGCTAACCAACACTAAAATGAGCTTACCGTTATCGCCAACCGCCTCGTACAGGACGTTTTTCACGATATTCGTCGGCGAACACTTGGCAAATTCTGCCAAAGATGCGATCGTCGGCGTATTCGGCGTTTCCCGTTTCTCGAACTTCTCAAACGGCGACTCTACCGCATCCGGCGGCAGCGAAGTCGCTTTCTCTACATTTGCCGCATACTTGCCATCTTCGGTGTAGAGAACCTCATCTTCTCCCGCATCCGCCAGCACCATAAATTCCTGCGATCCCGAACCCCCAATCGCGCCCGAATCCGCTTCCACTGCCACAAAATCCAAGCCGCAACGCCGAAACATATTGCGATAAGCCACATCCATATCGGCGTAAGTTTTCTTCAAACTTTCCTCATCCGCATGGAAAGAATAGCCATCTTTCATAATAAATTCCCGTCCGCGCATCAACCCAAAACGCGGACGAATTTCATCGCGAAATTTACTTTGAATTTGATACAAATGCTGCGGTAATTGGCGATAGGAACGAATGCTTTCTTTCGCAACTGTCGTAATCACTTCCTCGTGAGTCGGCCCGAGGGCAACTTCTCGCCCCTGACGATCCTCAAAAGCGAACATAATCCCTTCCGCCTTTGTATAAGTATCCCAGCGGCCCGACTCCTTCCACAACTCCGACGGTTGCAACTGCGGAAGCAAACATTCTTGCGCCCCCGTCGCGTTCATCTCCTCGCGCACGATTTGGGACACTTTTTGCAGCACGCGCCACATCAGGGGGAGATAGCTATAAATCCCGCTGCCGATGCGTCGGATATAGCCCGCCCGCAGCAGCAGTTGGTGGCTGGGAATGACAGCTTCGGCTGGGCTTTCCTTAAGCGTGACAAAAAGCATCTGAGACAGTCGCATCGGTCGTTTTCCCCTTGTGGTGGTGTCGGATGACTATTATCGCACTGGTTGCGCGTTGATGGGTCTTGTCTCATTCTCAATCTCGGGCGCGGGCGGAATCTTCAAACGGTTCAACCCGTCTTTCCCTTCTAAATTTAAGATAACTTTCCCCTTTCGGCGTGATGTAAAAATGTTCCTTAACTTCTCTACTTTTCCCATCGTTTATTAGCAAGGTTGCTCTTCCCTTTCCCTGGGGGTTTGCAATTAAACCCAGTCTTCTAAGTCTATCTAGTTCATTAGAGAAAAAGTGGGAAGTATTGTCTACCTTGACTAAAAAGGGTTCTGAAGACATGAGCTTCTTTAAAATATTCAGTTCACTCTCAGTTACAAAGCTTTCAATAAGAAATTGAAGTTGTTCGATTTCATACTTTTGCTTAGTTTGCTCTTCTTCGATCCGTTGGATGAATTCTAATTTCCATCCTCCCGGCAATTCTGCTTTCGATAAAAATTCTGTAAATCAGGGTAGGATAGAGATAAAGATCGAGATTAATCCCTCGTTATCAAAACTGAGGAGCTTTGCGGAATGCAAAATGGCAAGTGCTACACCAACTACCGATATAGCAATTTTCACGAAATTTAAAGGTTTAGTGCGATTTCCAAGCATCACTAAAATTCAGGGTAACGAATTAGTTTATTGCGTTTTTCTTTCGAGTGAGGGACGAATGCCAAAATCAAAAAGATTGCACAATCCTGAAATACTGGTCAAAATAATGGTGCGTTACGCTCCGCTAACGCACCCTACTTTCGATCGCGATCCTTTTAGAGTTTAATTATGAAAGTCGATCCGCCGCCCGATTTAGCGATCGAAATCGATATGACTTCTCGCACTCAGTTAGATAATTATCGAGTTAGTCGATCGCTACGTTCGGCAAAGTCAAGTTTCGGGCAGAACCAAAGCGATTGGAGAATTTAGAATTTGGTTACAAGAAAATCTTTAATTTACTGCCTCGAATCCAAAGTAGGGTGTGTTAGCGAAGCGTAACGCACCATCATCTTAACTCCATTTGCCCAAAGCATTGCCTGTAGAGACGTTGTATACAACGTCTCTACAGTTTTTAAGAAAGATCATATGAATCGTATTTAAGAGGTTTTTTTCTCGGCAATAATGCAATAAACTTAATCTCTAAGCGCTATAGGAATCGAATAGCGGAAGGCGGTTAATTTGAGAGGGTTGAACTTGCGGGCTAGATTGTTTGGGAGCGATCGCGGGAGGACGAGTCAGAGCGAAGCAAATCCCTCCAAAACACAACAGAATAAAGATGACAAAACATCTTTGTTGAAATTGAATTTTTTGCTTGGCGGCTATCAGTTGTTGCTGCAATCGATCCAACCGCCGCGCGAGGCGATCTTCAACATTATCAATCGCGCCGTAAAGCGATCGCATCTCGCTCGAAATCTCAGCGTTTCTGCCTCGATGCGCCGCCTCCGGTTCAATGGGTTCAATTTTACGAAGGTAACTCGCAACTGCCGACGGTTGCGCCACAACCGGCAACATTTTCGCAGGTTTCTTCTCGAAGGGCAGTTCTAAGGGACGATTGGGAGAGGGGCGACTCGACTCTAAATCGATGGAGGGCTTGCGTTTGTTCATGGAAGGGGATGCTATGTTGGGGGGACAGGTCAAGCACATGGTACAATCGTATCGCATCAGCGGCGATTTTAATACTGACGTACTGAATTGAAGCGAGTAATGTTTCTATTTGTTTCTAAACTGCTGCCGCTGTTGATTTATCCCGTCGGCTTAACCTTCTTGTTGCTGGCGGTGGCGGGGGCGCTATCCTGGTACAAATCGCGCTGGACATTCGCACCCATCGCCTTAGCGCTGGCGGTGTTATGGCTGGCGAGTGCGGGCGGGATTAATGGGGCGTTGGTGCGATCGCTAGAATTGCAGAATCTTCCGCGCGGCGAAATGCCAACCGCCGATGCGATCGTGGTTTTGGGCGGCTGTACGAAACCCGCTACTCCTCCGCGTGCCTTCCCCGAACTCACCGAAGCGGGCGATCGCGTCCTCTATGCCGCTAAACTTTACAAAGATAAAAAAGCCCCTCTCATCGTTGCTGTCGGCGGGCGCATTCCTTGGCTGGGTGGCGGCAAACCCGAAGCAGGCGATATCGCCCAACTGCTGGAATTCATGGGCGTTCCCCCCAGCGCTATCCTCCAGGAATCTAACTCGCTCAACACATATCAAAATGCCGCAAATGTCAAGCCCATTCTCCAACAGCGCGGGATTCGGCGGGTATTACTTGTAACCTCAGCGCTACATATGCCGCGATCGCTCCTCGTCTTCCAACGTCAAGGAATCGAGGCAATCGCCGCCCCCACCGACTTTTTAACAACCCTCGCCTCTAATAACCCCCAGCAAGCCAGCATCGCCGGTGTCGTGTTCGATCTCGTTCCCGATGTCGCCCGCATCGCCACGACTACGCAAGCGCTGAAAGAATACATCGGTTTGTGGGTTTATCGCTTGCGGGGATGGGCGTGATGAGGGGTGAAGAGGGGATAGCGCTTCGACACTTCGACAAGCTCAGTGCAGCGCTTCGCGGCAGTCGAGGTAAGTCGAGACTCAGCGCACGCTCGAGCAGTTCAACAGACTCCCTTCGGCAAACTTCCTCACCCCCCCCAGCTTAGGACTCTCTTTGTCCATTCAGGTAAAATTATGGTACATATAAAAATTAGAGATATTTAAGAAACTTCGTAAAGCGCGACTAAGGAGAGAAGGCGATGACCATTTTAAAAGTGCTGTTGTTCTTGTTGCCCCTAGCATTTGCTCTTGGCTGGGTTGCCTATCAAATTGGCGGTCCCGCCCTCAAACAAGGCCAAGATTTTTTAAATAAGCCGTAATGTCGCGATCGCTTGCAAGTTAAAGCGTCGTTTACATTCTGGTTTAATGACAATAGGCTGCTTTCTTTGAGGAGGAAGCAGCTTTTTTAGTTGGAGAGACGAACGTGCCGACTTATCTGTTTTGGGGCGAAGACGATTTCGCGCTGCATCGAGAAATCGAAAAGTTACGCGAAGAAGTTCTCGATCCGGCCTGGATTCAGTTTAATTATGAGAAGATTGCAGGAGAACGAGCCGAAAGCGCGATCGCTGCCCTCAACCAAGCGATGACACCCCCATTCGGGACGGGCGGGCGCTGCGTCTGGCTAGCCGATACAACGCTAACCCAGCAATGTTCGGATGCGCTACTGACAGAATTGCAGCGCACCCTGCCCGCGATCCCCGAAACTTCAACGTTCATCCTTTCAAGCGTGAAAAAACCCGACGGGCGCAATAAAGCGACGAAATTGTTGCAAAAACACGCCAGTATCCGCGAGTTTTCCTTAATTCCGCCTTGGAAAACCGATGAATTGGTGCGAAAGGTAGAAGAGGCGGCGCGGACGACGGGAGTGAAGTTGACGCGGGGCGCGATCGCGTTGTTGGCAGAATCGGTTGGCAGCAATACGCGCCAGTTGTGGAACGAACTGGAAAAATTAGCGTTGTGGGGCAAAAATACGCGATCGCCCCTTGATGAAGCGATCGTCTCGCGTTTAGTCGCCGCTAATGCCCACAACGCCTACAAACTCGCCGATGTTATTCGCAGTGGCAATACCCCCCAAGCGCTGAGTTTAGCAGCAGATTTGCTCGCCAATAACGAACACCCGTTGAGTCTTGTCGCCCTTTTAACGGGGCGATTTCGGACTTGGTTGCTGTTGCGTCTGGCGATCGACTCGGGCGAAAAGGATGAGAGTAAGATCGCCGCGATCGCAGAAATCCCCAATCCCAAGCGCATCTATTACCTGCGCCAAGAAATTCGTTCCCTCTCCGCCCAACAACTCCTCGCCGTTCCGCCCCTTCTGTTACAACTCGAAGTTAGCCTCAAACGCGGCGCAGAACCTTCCGCCGCCCTCCAAACTCACATCATTCAACTCTGCCAAATTTGTCGGGGAGAAGCGAAATTAGAATAGCCCACCTAATAGAATGGCAAACAACGTTAATTGTTGCTCGGTACGATTGACGGCTTCTTTAGATTCCATTTCGAGGGTTCCTTCAAAATCAATACCGTAACCGCTGGGAACCTCGCACTGCATTTCATCGACAGGAATATAGTAAAGCAGTGGGGTTGTGTGGGCATTGCAAGGGACAACATCGTTCAACTCTTCGGCAGAGGAATGAGTCGAAGACAAAACCTCTTCGTTTTCCGGTAATGGACTGGCCAGACTTGGAAAACAGAATAATAAAAGGCTGCTAATGGCAATCAAAACGATCGAATACTTTTTCATAAGATTTACTTTATTTTTTGAAGAAGCGGTCAATCCCCTAACCTTAAGTTTTTCTCATCTGAGGGTAGCCCTAGAGATGGCTGACTGCTGCTAGAGAGCTTTCTTTAAGCACGCTGAAGATCGCCCCAGCAGCCTCCCTTCAGGATTGACCCGATCCGCAAAGCGGAAGCACGAGCTTTTTGAGAATTAAATCGGTATTCAACGAGACCTTCCAAGAAAATCTTAATCAATACAGGGCAAACCCGACAGGTTGTGTTACAGTTCTTAGCGTTTAGCGCAAACCCTTGCCAAGGGAGAGTTTCAATCCGCTCGGTTTTTGCCGCTAAGAGGGTTACAATCGGGGTTACAAGTTTGGAAATGTTTTAACTCGAACCCTCCAAATTTAAGTCGGCCTTATGCGTTCGATTCTTAAATAATTTAATGGTTCGCCAGCGACCCAGGACGCTTTGTGCCACGATAACAGAGAGAAGTATTGAAAGGCGCGATCCCACAGGGATCCGCATAGCGGCACGCACTCATGTTAGAACACGACGTTATCATTGTCGGCGGCGGCCTTGCCGGTTGCCAAGCAGCCTTAGAAATCAAGCGCGTTAGCCCCAACCTCGACGTTGCTATCGTTGCGAAAACCCATCCCATTCGTTCCCACTCCGTCGCCGCCCAAGGGGGGATCGCCGCTACGCTCAAAAATGTCGATCCCGAAGATGCCTGGGAAGCGCACGCCTTCGATACCGTCAAAGGTTCCGACTACCTCGCCGACCAAGATGCGGTCGAATTACTGGTGCGAGAAGCGCCCCAAGTTATCATCGATTTAGAACATCTCGGCGTTCTGTTTTCTCGCCTTCCCGACGGACGCATCGCCCAACGCGCTTTCGGCGGACATTCTCACAACCGCACCTGCTACGCTGCCGATAAAACCGGCCACGCGATCCTACACGAGTTGGTCAACAACTTGCGGCGCTGCGGCGTGAAGATTTACGACGAGTGGTACGTCATGCAACCCATCCTCGAAGACGAGGAAGTTAAAGGCGTTGTCATGCTGCGAATTCTCGACTCAACGCTAGAAGTCGTTCGCGCTAAAGCGGTTATGTTTGCAACCGGCGGTTACGGACGCGCTTACAATACCACCTCTAACGATTATGCCTCCACGGGCGACGGTTTGGCGATGTGTGCGGCGGCGGGTTTGCCCTTGGAAGATTTGGAGTTCGTGCAGTTTCACCCGACGGGATTGTATCCGGTGGGAGTCCTGATTTCTGAAGCGGTGCGCGGCGAGGGCGCATACCTCAGAAATAGCGAAGGGCGGCGCTTTATGGAAGATTATGCCGCCAGTCGCATGGAACTTGCCCCCCGCGATATTACCTCCCGCGCCATTACCCTAGAAATTCGCGCCGGACGGGGGATTCATCTCGATGGCAGTGCGGGCGGTTCGTTCGTCCATTTGGATTTAAGCCATCTGGGGCGCAAGAAAATTATGGAACGCATTCCTTTTGCTTGGGAAGAAGCGCACCGCCATTTGGGGATCGATGCGGCGGAAGTCCCGATGCCAGTACGTCCGACGGTACATTATTCAATGGGCGGAATTCCGGTGAATACGGACGGGCGGGTGCGAGGATCTGCCAGTCGTTTGTTAGAGGGCTTTTTTGCGGCGGGGGAGGCGGCTTGCGTTTCGGTTCACGGGGCAAATCGGTTGGGGAGTAATTCGCTGCTGGAATGCGTGGTGTATGGGAGACGGACGGGAAACGCGATCGCGCGCTACGTGCAAAATCGTAAAATGCCCGGTTTCGATCCCCAACCTTACCTTAAAGCAGCCGCAGAACGCATCGACAGTTTATTGCATCAGCAGGGAACGCTACGAATCGACCAACTGCGGCAACAATTCCAAGATTGCATGACGGAGTATTGCGGCGTATTTCGTAACGAAGCGACGATGAAGGCCGGTTTGGAAAAGTTACGCCAACTTCAGCAGCAATATAGCCAAATTTATCTCGATGATAAAGGCTCTTGTTGGAATACGGAGTTAATTGAGGCGCTGGAGTTGAAGAATTTAACTTTGGTGGGGGAATTGATCCTCTCTTCGGCGATTAATCGTCAGGAAAGTCGCGGCGCGCACTCGCGGGAAGATTTTCCCGATCGCAATGACGAACGATACCTGAAACATACTCTTGCTTATTATTCACCCGCCGGTGTTGAAATTGAGTATATGCCGGTAACGATTAATCGCTTCGAGCCGCAGGAAAGGAAGTATTAAATTATGAATTATGAATTATGAAGGGTGAATGATGAATAATGAATAATGAATAATGAATAATGAATAATGAATGGTGGTCATTAAGCACTTCGGCAAGCTCGGGGTGGCACTTGCCGAAATGGTGAATTTTTAATTTTTAATTTTTAATTTTTAATTCATTTCAGCCGCCAATTTGCGACATAGTACGGCGATAGGTACTGCCCGCCGTGCCGGGATCGCGTTGTTTGAAGTTCGTTTCGGGTTTAATGGCGAGTAATTCCCGCACTTGTTCTCGGAGTTGGGCGGTGGAAGTGCCGTTGCGTAGGGCAGTTTTGAGGTCGATTTGTCCGCTTTCGTTGAGAAGACAGGGACGCAGCCACCCGTCGGCAGAGAGGCGCATTCGGTTGCAGCGATCGCAAAAACATTCGGACATCTGGCTGATAAATCCTAGCGTTCCCTTCGCGCCGGGAATTTGGAAAACATCGGCGGGGCCGTTACCGCGCACGGTGGATTCGACTAAACCCCAGCGATCCCGGATGGCCGCGCGCAGTTCTTCTGAGGGAATCCAGGCGCGTTCTTGAAACAGTTCTGGGTTGCCGATGGGCATGAATTCAATGAAGCGGACGTGCCAATGGCGATCGCGCGTTAGGGCAGCTAAATCGAGAACTTCGCGATCGTTCAACCCCGGTACGACCACAACATTCAGTTTTAGGGGGTCGAACCCCACTCGATAAGCTTCCTGAATGCCCTCCCATGTCTGCTTCCACCGGCTTAGACCGCGATTTCCGATTATTTTGTCAAAAACTTGGGGATCGAGGGAATCCAGGCTGATATTAATTCGTCGCAATCCGGCATCGTAGAGCGGTTTAGCCAGATGCGAAAGTAAAAAGCCGTTCGTCGTCATCGCTAAATCCTGCGTTTGCGGTAACGCCGCGATCGCGCCGACAATCTCCACGACATCGGGACGCAGTAGGGGTTCTCCTCCGGTGAGGCGAAACTTGCGAAAGCCGAGGGGAATAAACACTTCCTCCAGCAAAATTATCATTTCCTGGCGGCTGAGGAGTTCCGGGTTCAGAACGTAGTCGAGTTCCGCGCCTTCCGGCATACAGTATTGACAGCGGAAGTTACAGCGATCGAGCAAACTGATGCGGAGATAATCGACGGGGTTCATGGGGTTCGGGCAGTGAAACAATTGCTTCTTCTTAGGATACAAACAAGGAAGTCTGCCCGTGGGGTAAATTAGCGATCGAGGGGGCTGATACCGAGAGAATGCAGAGGATTTGTCGGTTTCAGGTCGTTCTCAAATTCTTCTCCAGTGGGGTAAACCCTAGGAAATCTGCCCTTGGGAAGATTTATCATTCAGCAGACTCCTACAGGGATAACCGACGAGATTTATGGGTTTGGAGGCTATGGAAAAATTCTTCCCCTGTAGGATAGAAATGGATGAAGTCTGCCTGTGGGAAGATTTACGGAGACGGGTTGAAGCCTATCATCTTAGACGTAATAGCAATCGTACCAACACCCAGCCAAGCATCTAGCTGCGCTCGTTGGTTGGAAGTCGAAGGTATTGCAGGAGTCAATTCTAGCCCATCTCCGCATACATAGGGACGTTACCTTCTAACCGTCTTTATTGACTTCCCAATCCCTGCCCGAACTGTTTTTGAACGTGGAGTCTGAAGGACTGCATATTTTTCAAAACTGCTTCATATTAGAGATTGGTAAGCCGGAATACAAAGTGTTTGGCAACATTTTGCGACGATATAGAGTCGTGTGTGTTTATCTTTAAAAACCAGAGTGTAGGAAAAGGATTGTATATTATGTGTATCAGCGATATTGTCGAACAAGCCTTAACGACCAGTTACTTGAGTTTGGAAGCCGAAGAAAGTCTGCGCCAATTACTTAGACGCAAGTATGGCAAGGAAGACCTGCAAGCGTTTATGACCTTACAGAAAGCCGTGATGAACTGCTGCGTCGTCCAAGAGTCTCGCCAATTGCAACAGATGGCAGGGTAGTCGCGAACGATTCTATCGCGCTCAATGCGCAGTCGTTCGCATAGCTCTGGTAATCTATCCTAGGGCAGGGCCTCAACCCTGCGTGGGAACGAGTGAGACGACAAGGATAGCAGTGGATCTTTGAGAAGCAGTCCTTCGGTGAGTTACATTCAGCAAACTCCAGAAGTCAGGCGCGATCGCTCCAATCCTCATTTCAAGAACTTTAGGCTCTTTGGGTCTTTGTAGTTCTCAATCCTCATGAAGAACTACAACAGACAGTCCTGCTTTATCCATATAACTTTGCGACATACTCCCCATAACCGTTGTAAGGTAAAGTTTCCTTCCAGTCCCAACTCAAATCCGGTCCGGTACTGATGAATTTTTCTCGTGCTTGCGACCAACGGGGATGCGGTTTTTTGGGATTGACATTGGCAATATAATCGTATTCGTTCGCGACTAAAGTATGCCAATAAGTAGCAGGTTGCTCCGCCACAAATTCCACTTTAACAATGGATTTTGCGCCCTTAAAACCATACTTCCAAGGCAGTACCGCTCGAATCGGCGCGCCGTGTTGTTTGGGCAGTTCGCGCCCATAAATGCCTACCGCAAAAAAGGCAAGTTCGTTTGCCATTTCATCGAGGCGCAAACTTTCGGTATAAGGCCAAGGTAACGCGCCGAGATGGAAGCCGGGGCCGGGAGTAATTGCCGGGTCGTAAAAAGAGGTAAAACGCACGAACTTCGCGGCGCTCGTGGGTTCTACGGCTTCGATTAAAGCGCGCATGGGAAAGCCAATCCAAGGCAATACCATCGACCAAGCTTCGACGCAGCGGAAGCGATAGATGCGTTCTTCGAGGGGGAATTTTTTGAGGTCGTCGAGGTCGTAAGTTTTGGGATTTTTTACCAATCCGCTAACTTCAACTTTCCAATTTTCTGTCGGTAAAGCTTGGGCTGCGGGCCAAATCGATTTACTGCCGCCGTACTCGTAGAAATTATTGTAACTGCTCGCGATCGCTTGGTCGGCAATGGGGCGATCGACTTTAGCAAATGCCGGATTGGTTGGCAATCGCTTTAAACTCGGCAAATTTTTATACGTCGCTTCCAAAGCCGTTAGCTGTTTATCTGACTTATTGCAGCCCGTCAGCGGTATTAAACTCGCACCAATTCCCACCGTTACCAAGCTTTTGAGGAAATGACGGCGATTCCAGTAGGCACTTTCGGAAGTGACTCCAGATTCTTTGAGTTGCCAGGGCGGGAGGATAGTGTACGGCACGATGTGTAGAATTCCAAAATTTTCCGACAGCTTCATTAATTATGGGGGATAAAAGCACTGTCTTGCTGCGCTCTTCCCTCAATTTTGTCGCCCCCTCCCCTCAAAGTCGCTCGATATTGTCTACACTCGGATTGTAGGATCGGTAAGGTTTCAGTGAGAGCGGTATGGATGCAGAAAAGACAGAAGCCCATATTTCCGCCTTGCTGGGTGGGGAGAGTGTCGAGGGCGATCGCGCGCTTGCCGCCAATTCCACGACACCGGCTGATATCCTAGAAGCACTCAGTAAGAGCAGAGATGCCAGTGTGCGCCAGCAGGTTGCAGCAAACCCCAATACTCCCATAGCAGTTTTGTGGAAGTTAGGCGCAGAATTCCCGGAGTATTTCTTAAAAAATCCGATTGTACCGCTCCTCTGCTTGGAATTTGGCGATGTAATCGCTGCCATTCCCGAAGACACTTTATTTGAGCTTTGTAGCTGCGAGATTCCCGATTGCTTGTACCAGCCGTTACTCAATCCCAAACATCAACACTTGATTGGAGAGATTGCTAGGTGTTCTGGCATTCATAAAAGCCTTTTGGAGCGATTGCTGCAAGATTTCAGCGATTATCTCGATCTGCGGATTAACCTAGCGCGCAATCCTAGCACGCCCGCATTCATTCTCGCTCGACTCGCCGCCGATCGCGCCCCCGTCGTGCGCGATGCCGTTGCTTCCAATAGCAGCAATCCAATTGAGATTCTACAAAAATTGGCAGAAAATGGCGATAGTTTAACCCGCGATGCGATCGCGAGTAACGAGAGTACGCCGATCGCGCTCCTTCACCAATTAGCTAACGATAGCACTTCCCTAGTTCGTCGCGCCGTTGCCCGCCATTACCAAGCCCCCCGTGAAGTTCTCCATCACCTCGCCGCCGATAGCTGCTATTCAGTACGTTTGACCGTCGCTAAAAATTTGCACGCACACCCAAAAACGCTGCGACAATTAGGCGAGGAGACGGGGATCGAAATGCGCCGCGCCGTAGCCAAACATCCTCATACTCCCGCCGATACGATTCGAGCCTTGGGTCGGGAACGCGATGCTGAAGTCCGTTTTTCGCTGGCAAGACACCGATATACGACTGCGGCGATGCTCCAGCAGCTAGCTTGGGAGAGCAATGCAGCGCTGCTGCAAGATTTTGCCCGCATTACGGCACGAGAACCGCGAAAAAATAATTATTCTGTCCCTGTAACAGAAAATCGAGACATTACTGCCCTTGTCATCCATTGCAATAATTCAGAGAGCGATCGCAATATTCGGGGTGCTGTGGCGCAAAATCGCAACACTAGCCCTTTGACTTTGGAACAGTTGGCGGGGGATAATGACGATCGCGTCAGATGGGCAGTTGCGAGCCGTGAAGCTGAAGTTGTTAGTAGCCCTCAAACATTCCTCGAGATTTTAAAACAATTGTCGCGCGATCGCGATCTTAGCGTGCGCGAAGCCGTCGCCAAACATCCATACGCGCCCGTCGAAGCCTTAGAATGCCTTGCTCGTGACGAATCTTCTAATATTCGCGCTCATGTCGCTCAACATAAGAATACGCCCGTCGAAGTCCTGCGGCAACTGGCGCGCGATCGCAGTTCCCTGGAATTCTACCAATCCTTTTGGTCTCCAGGACTTTCGCCCGCTGTCGAACTCGGTATAGCAAGCGATGAATACGTTCGCGGCGCTGTCGCCAAAAACCCTAACACCCCCACCGACGCGATCGCAGAACTCGCCGCCGACAGTATGGACTGTATCCGCTATGCCATACTGTATAACCAAAGCATAACTGAGGACATTTTGCAATACCTTACGCGGGATTCTCATTCTGCAATTGCGGCAGCCGCAGTCAAACGAATTCGTAATTCGTAATTCGTAATTCGTAATTCGTAATTCGTAATTCGTAATTCGTAATTTAGCACTTACCATTCATTATTCATTAAACCGACGGTAGCCCCGCCAGTGCCATCGCCACTTCCTCGCTGCTGCACTCCGTATCCTTCAACATCCCCGCTTGATAGTCGATATACGCCTGCATATCGAAATGTCCGTGACCGCACAAATTAAATAAAATCACCTTCCCTTCGCCCGACTCCTTACACTTCAGCGCCTCATCAATCGCCCCTTTTACTGCATGGTTGGCTTCCGGTGCGGGCAAAATCCCTTCTGCTTTGGCAAACGTCACCCCCGCCGCAAAACAGCCCAATTGATACTCAGCGCGCGGTTCTGCCAGCCCCAACTCGACCACGTGACTCACCAAGGGCCCCATCCCGTGATAGCGCAAACCGCCCGCATGAACCCCTTCCGGGACGAAGGTACTGCCGAGGGTGTGCATCTTCACTAAAGGTGTAAGGTGGGCTGTATCGCCAAAGTCGTAAGCGTACCGACCCCGAGTTAGCGTCGGACAAGCGGCCGGTTCTACTGCAATAATCTCAACATCGCGATCGCCGCGCAACTTCGCCCCCAAAAAAGGAAAGGCAATGCCCGCAAAGTTACTGCCGCCGCCCGTACAGCCGACAATAATATCGGGATAATCGCCCGCCATTTCCAATTGCGCCAGCGCTTCCTGTCCGATAACCGTTTGATGCAACAAAACGTGATTGAGAACGCTACCGAGGGCATATTTCGTTTCCTCGTCTTGCGCCGCAACTTCCACCGCTTCGCTAATCGCAATACCCAAGCTGCCCGTACTATCGGGATATTCTGCTAAAATTGCGCGTCCGGCGTGAGTTTCTTCGCTGGGACTGGCGACAACGCGCGCGCCGTAAGTTTCCATCAAAGCGCGGCGATAGGGCTTTTGGTTGTAGCTAACTTTCACCATATACACCAGCACTTCCAGCCCGAAAAGCGCCCCCGCAAAGGCAAGGGAAGAACCCCACTGTCCCGCGCCCGTTTCCGTCGTCAAGCGCTTCACGCCCGCTTGTTTGTTGTAGTAAGCTTGGGCGACGGCAGTATTCGGTTTATGGCTGCCTGCGGGACTCACGCCTTCGTATTTGTAGTAAATTTTGGCGGGCGTATCGAGGGCTTTTTCGAGGCGACGAGCGCGGTAAAGTGGAGTAGGTCGCCATTGACGATAAATATCGCGCACTTCCTCGGGAATTTCAATCCAACGTTCGAGGCTGACTTCTTGTTCGATGAGCGCTGGGGGAAAAAGGGGAGTCAAGTCAGGCGGCGAAATGGGTTTGCCGGTACCGGGATGCAGAACGGGCGGTAAGGGGGCGGGTAAGTCGGCTTGGATGTTGTACCAAGCCGTCGGTATTTGTTGTTCTGAAAGCAGGTATTTAACGGTATCCATAAGCTATAAGGTTAGTTCAAACGCAAATTTTTAAGATAGCTTGACTCAGATTTGATAGTGATTCCTTAATAAACTTAAAATAATCGAGTTCCTAGCCTCACTTTATTGCTAAAAGCGAGAACTAAACCCGGTTCTCGAACTGAGGCTTTGGTATTAGCCCCTCGCGGCGATAGATTGGAGGTTATGAAGAGAAAGCCAATGGAACTCATCGAACTCGAAACAGAGCGCTTGTATCTGCGACAATGGCAAGATAGCGATCGCGCGCCTTTTGCTCAACTCAATGCAGACTACCGAGTGATGGAGTGTTTTCCCGCTACTCTCGACCCTGCCGCCAGCGATGCGCTAGTTGAACGATTGCAAGCTTTCATCCTACAACACGGCTGGGGATTTTGGGCGGCAGAATTGAAAGAAACCGGAGCTTTTATTGGTTTTATCGGGCTGAATATTCCCGGTTACGATTTGCCCTTTTCGCCCTGCGTTGAAATTGGCTGGCGATTGGCTTTTTCTTATTGGGGGAAAGGATTAGCAACGGAAGGGGCAAAAGCAGCGCTTCGTTGCGGATTTGAAAGCTTAAATCTCTTGGAAATTGTCTCTTTTACCGCAGAGCAAAATACTCGTTCTCGCAATGTAATGAAACGATTGGGGATGACGGAAGCTGGAACGTTTTATCATCCCCTCGTACCGGCAGAAAGTCCGCTACGCCTTCATTATTGGTATCGTCTCGATCGCGAAATGTACGGCACGTGAAAGAAAACCACTCTATACTGCAATACGATGTTGATGATCTACATGAGGATGTAAAAAACTTACAAGCGCTTGGTTTGTTGTGATTATTGTCAGCGATACTTCATCGATTGCAAACTTAGTTGTTGTCGATCCCAATTCTCATTGATTTTGCACGAATCCCCAAGAGGGCATAACAGTGTTATGCCCCTACAACGAAAAATTTATTGTATTGCGACTAAGAAGTCCTAGAAAATAAGAAAATAAGCGCTACTTGGAACGTGAATGTACGTTTCTAAACGCTGAAAGTCTTGGCTGGTGGGCGCTGCCCACCCTACTAGGTTTAATTGCAATCGCGATCGGCGATACTGTAGAGACGTTGTATATAACGTCTCTACGGAGGCAAATCTAAATTGTAATCGCGGGTTTTTAATCCTTGCCAAGCGTTGAGGGGACAAAAGTTTTATTCGGCTTGCCCCTACTCTTTTCTATCAACTATTCACGGCTTGCTGCAATCGCACTTTATCGACTCCGCGCTGATGCAACAATACCCAAGATTGCATCAAATCCGGGCCTTGTAATTCTCCGGTTAAACCGGCGCGTAAGGATTTCATCACTAAGCCTTTTTTGACATTTTTCTCGCTGGTCACGCGATCGACAATTGCCTTAGCTTCTTCTACTGTTAAGTTAGGATAATTATTCAATTCTTCCAGGACGGCTTGCAAAATTTCTTTAGCGCCTTCCTGCTGCATTTGAGCGCTTCCCTTGTCGTCAAAAGTTAAGTTTTCGCCGAACAAAAGGCGACTTTCTTTAACCGCATCGCTGAGGCGTTTGAGGCTGGGCGAAATCATTTCGGTTAATTGCAGCAGCCACGCTTTATCGGCTTCTGCGTCGAATGCGTAGCCCGCGCTTTGCCAGTGGGGAATGAGGACGTTAACCAGTTCTTCGTTGGGGATTTGATGCAGGTATTGGCTATTAATCCAATCGAGTTTATCCCAGTCAAATTTTGCCCCAGCTTTGTTAACGCGATCGAGATCGAATTCTTTGGCAGCTTCAGGAAGGGTGAAAATTTCTTGGGTGGAGTCGGGGGGAGTCCAGCCGAGAAGCGTCATATAATTGGCGATCGCATCGGCTAAAAAGCCCATTTCTTTAAAGTCCCAAATCGAGGTTACGCCATCTCGTTTGGACAGTTTTTGCCCTTTTTGGTTCAAAATTAGGGGGGTATGGGCGAATTCGGGGACGGTTGCGCCTAATGCTTCATACAGCAAGATTTGTTTGGCAGTATTAGCGATATGATCTTCGCCGCGTATGACGTGGGTAATGTTCATATCGATGTCATCGACGACGACAGCGAGGTTATAGAGGGGCTGTCCGAAGGGTTCGTCGCCTTGGGCGGCGCGGGCGACTACCATATCGCCGCCGAGATCTCGACCTTTCCACGTTACCGTGTCGCGCACGCGATCGCGCCAGACAATTTCGCGATCGTCGTCTATCTTCAACCGAATCACGGGTTTGCGCCCTTCCGCCTCAAATTGCGCTTGTTGTTCGGGGGTTAAGTTGCGGTGGCGGTTATCGTAGCGCGGCGCTTCTTTTCTCGCTTTTTGCGCTTCCCGCATTTTTTCCAATTCTTCGGGCGTACAATAGCAGCGATAGGCTAAATCCTTATCGAGTAGCGTTTGCACGGCTTGGCGGTACAAATCCAGCCGTTCGGATTGAAAAAACGGCCCTTCGTCCCAGTTCAATCCCAACCAGGTTAAGCCATCGAGAATATTTTGGGTATATTCGGGGCGCGATCGCGCGGTATCCGTATCTTCAATGCGTAAAATAAACTGACCGCCGTGGTGACGGGCAAACAACCAATTAAATACAGCCGTTCTAGCCGTGCCGATATGCAGGTTTCCGGTGGGACTGGGTGCAATGCGAACTCTAACCGTCATTTTTCAGTTATCAGTGATTAGTTATCCGTTAGCCGTTGTCAAAACTTCCGCCTTCCATCGCGAGAACGGAAGCAGAAGCCTTATATCGTTGAGTTTACGGGACTGACGGGGCTCGAACCCGCAACTTCCGCCGTGACAGGGCGGTGCTCTAACCAATTGAACTACAGTCCCAATTTTCAAGCGATTTAAATCGTACCGCGATTTTCAGGCTTTGTCAATAGCTAGAGGTAAAAAATCTTTCCGGGGGGAACGGAAGGCTCAATTGTCTCAATCTTTATCAATAAGATTGCGTCCGAAATCGGAATTGATAGGATTGTAGAAGGCTCTAACAGAGGTGGCGAGGTACTGTAATGCTGCATATCGGAGAAATTCTACGCGATCGCTATCAACTCGAAGAACAACTCAGCGAAAACGAGATTCACTCGATCTGGCGGGCGAAAGATTTAGCTGTCGAGGATCCCGCCCGCGAGTCCGTCCTCGTTAAGCTGCTTGCCCTAGGTGGTAACGTTCAATGGGATCGCCTCAAACTCTTCGAGCGCGAAGCCCAAATTTTGCAAGGCATCGATCATCCCCAAATCCCCAAATATCGAGATTACTTTTCCATTGACGATCGCGCCTTGTGGTTCGGCCTCGTCGAAGATTATATCCCCGGTCTGTCCCTGAAAGAATGGCTGTCGCGCAGTAAAACCTTTACCCAGCCCGAAGTTCGTCAACTCGCGATCGCACTCCTCAAAATTCTCATCTATCTCCACGAACTCAGTCCGCCCGTCCTCCATCGCGACATCAAACCCAGCAACATCATCATCGGCGAAGACAAACGCCCCTACCTCGTCGATTTCGGTGCAGTACAAAATCAATCTAGCGTTGAAGGTGCAACCTTTACCGTCGTCGGCAGTTACGGTTACACGCCAATGGAACAGTTTGGCGGACGCGCCGTTCCCGCCTCCGATTTATATGCCCTCGGCGCAACGCTCATTCACCTGCTGACGGGAACCTCTCCCGCCGATCTCCCCGTTGAAAACTTCCGCCTGCAATTTTCCCATCGCGCCAGTCTCAGTCCCGATTTTGCTCGCTGG
Source organism: Oscillatoria sp. FACHB-1406 (assembly GCF_014698145.1). Taxonomy (NCBI): domain Bacteria; kingdom Bacillati; phylum Cyanobacteriota; class Cyanophyceae; order Oscillatoriales; family Oscillatoriaceae; genus Oscillatoria; species Oscillatoria sp. FACHB-1406. Next base: position 135,539 of record NZ_JACJSM010000007.1, read on the forward strand.
TTGGAAAAACTCATCGAACCCGATCTCAAGCAGCGTTTTTCCAGCGCGCGCGAAGCCTTAGATACCCTGAAAGCGGGTTTGAAACCGAGTGTAGAAGAAGACTCGCGCCTGACTGGAGTTGCATTTAAAAACAATTCCGGTTGCGGTATCAAAGCCGATATCGAAGTTCCAGAAGCGATTAAAGGCTGGAACTGGGGCGCATTTTTCTTACCCTACTTTTGGCCGCTTAGCAATCGCGTCTGGATTGGACTACTCGCCTGCATTCCTAACATTGGTTGGATAATGGCATTTTTCTTAGGTTCCAAGGGAAATGAATGGGCTTGGAAAAGTCGGCGCTGGCGCAGTATCGAACAGTTTAAAGCGCATCAACGCGGCTGGGCGATCGCGGGGATGTTTATTGGCATTCCAATGGCTTGGATGTATATGTACTTCATCGTCACACTCCTCCATTGGAGGAAATAGTGAAGAATTAAGTGTTAATCGTTAGTAAAGCATTCACAATTCCTGTTCCCTGATGTCTGTTCCCTCTACCTTATCCGCTCTCTCCCCCACGACTTGGCCGTTCAGCCTCGATTTGCTACCGCAACCCGTCCATCTCGTTGGGGGTGCGGTGCGGGATGCCTTGCTAGAACGCCGTGCCGACTATTTGGATCTCGATTTTATTATTCCGACTGATGCGGTAGCAACGGCGAGTTCGATTGCCAAGCGCTACCAAGCGGGGTTTGTGATTCTCGATGCCGAACGGCAAATCGCGCGGGTGGTGTTTGAGGGGGCAACCGCAGACTTTGCCCAACAGGAGGGGAATAGCTTAGAAGCAGACTTGCGACGGCGCGACTATACCATCAATGCGATCGCTTACGACCCCCGCGATCGCGCCTGGATCGATCCGCTCAACGGCATGAAAGATGTGCGCAAGCGCTTGATTCGTATGGTGTCGAAGGCAAACTTGCAAGACGATCCCTTGCGCTTGCTGCGCGCCTACCGCCAAGCCGCGCAACTCGACTTTTCTATTCACTCTCGGACGCGCGCCGCCCTGCGCCAACTCGCACCCCAACTCCAAACCGTCGCCGCCGAACGAGTGCGGGTTGAGTTGGGGTATTTGTTAGGCTGTGCGGAGGGGGGAAAATGGTTAAAAGAAGCTTGGGAAGACGGGTTGTTCGATTTTTGGTTGGAAGGGACGCAGCAAGAAAACTTCGAGCAAATTAAACAAGTCGAACAATGTGCTTGGCTGCTGGGAAGAATTTGGCAAGAATTAGACCGATTGTTGGATGAAAAGTTGACTTTGCAGGCGCTGTCTTGGGAGTCTCTGGCGAAGTTGGCTTGTTTAGTTTCTTCCGATCCTGCGATCGCTCAAGCGCAGTTGGAAAAGTTAAAGTATTCTCGATCGGAAATTCGCGCGGTTACGGTTGCGATTAAACACCTACCGCGCTTGTTGAGATCGCGAGACGTTCCTCTGAACTTACGAGAGCAATATCACCTGTTTCAAGAAGTCGATCGCGCTTTTCCGATGCTGGGATTGTTAACCGTTGCTGTCGCCGCCCAAAAAGGCATTCTTCAAGAAACCACCGCCGTCGGAACGATCGCGCCTTTAATTAACCGCTATCTCGATCCTCACGATCTTGTCGCCCACCCTCAACCTTTAATATCGGGAACGGAATTGATGGCAGCTTTGCAACTTTCTCCTTCTCCGGCGATCGGAAAATTGCTGCTAGAAATTCAAATTGCCGCGATCGAAGGGCGCATTTCTACCCCCAAAGAAGCGTTAGACTTTGCAGCGACCTTACTCAATTGATAATTTTTTAATGCTATTTGTTGAGTCATTTTGAGCCGATTATCGCCGCCTCGGTTCGCAATCATCAATTGATATCCGATATCCCCTTACTTGCATAGCCTCCAATAAATCTGAGTCATAGATAAAAGTGAATTACCATAAGTGAGGCTTGACTAAATGATAAGTTGAACTTGCATAGAGAATAATAAATCCATCTAGCTTTAATCTTTTCTTTATGCCCAAACTGCGGTTTACTTGAAATACAGAGAAAATCGCAAAAAAATTCGACTTTATATAAGCCTGCTAACTGTTGAGGGACAGCGATCGCTGCGCCCGAATCCGTGCTGCTTTTTTGAATGCAACAGGAGTGTTGTGGATGACTCACGTTTTTAGCCAGAGTGTCTGGCTAGTCCCTTGCTATTCCCTTTTGGGTATTATTCTTTCCCTATTCTGGTCGCCGGGAGTCATTAAGCGAACCGGACCGAGACCGGCGGGCTATGTGAATGCCGTGTTAACATTTATCGGCTTGATTCACAGTACCTTCGCCCTGCGAGAAGTTTGGAATCAGCCCCCTCGGTACGAAACCTTCCATTGGTTTCAAGCCGCAGATTTAAGCCTTAACTTAGATATTGAAATCTCCTCCGTTACGGTTGGGGCGTTGGTTCTGATTATGGGCTTGAATATCGCGGCGATAATTTATGCGATCGGCTACATGGAAATGGATTGGGGCTGGGGTAGATTTTTCGCCCTTCTCGCCTTCTTTGAAGCCGGGATGTGTTCGCTGGTGCTGTGCAACTCCCTGTTTTTCAGCTATGTCGTGCTGGAAATCTTAACCCTCGGCACTTATATGCTTATCGGGCTGTGGTTTAACCAGTCGTTGGTGGTAACGGGGGCGCGAGATGCCTTTTTAACCAAACGGGTGGGAGACTTGATTCTGCTGATGGGAGTTGTTGCCCTTCTCCCGGTAGCAGGAACTTGGAACTACGAGAAGTTAGGCGAGTGGGCGAAAACGGCAACTGTAGATCCGACCGTATTGACCTTAATCACCTTAGCTTTAATCGCCGGACCGCTGGGGAAATGCGCCCAATTCCCGCTGCACCTGTGGCTGGATGAAGCAATGGAGGGACCCCTCCCGGCAACGATTTTGCGGAATACGGTAGTCGTGTCTACGGGGGCGTGGGTGCTAATTAAGCTGCAACCCGTGTTTGCAATTTCGCCCGTGGCTTTGAACGCAATGATTTGGATTGGTTCGGTGACGGCAGTCGGAGCGGCGCTAGTGGCGATCGCACAAATCGATATCAAGCGATCGCTATCCTACTCCGTTAGTGCCTATATGGGCCTCATCTTTATTGCCGTAGGAACCGAGCAAGATAATATCGCCCTGGTATTACTCTTAACTTACAGCGTTGCAATGGCGATTTTGGTGATGAGTATCGGCGGTATCGTCTGGAACAATATCACCCAAGATTTAACGAAATACGGCGGTTTGTGGTCGCGCCGCCCGATTTCCGGACTGTGTTACCTCGTTGGTGCAGCTTCCATCGTTTCCTTACCCCCCTTCGGCTGTTTCTGGGCGTTTTCCCAACTCGCGAATAACCTTTGGAATCAGGGACACCCCGTGCTAGTGGGAGTGATGGTATTGGTTAATGCGCTAACAGCCTTCAGTACTGGGCGCGAATTTTGTACCGTTTTTGGCGGAAAACCCACCGCGATGACACTCCGTTCGCCAGAAGGATTGTGGCCTTTGGTGCTACCGATGACCGTGATGGCGGGATTTGCTCTGCATCTGCCCTTGATTTTGCAGCAATTCAACCTGTTGCCGAGCCTCGAGACGATTTTAACCCCAGTCACGGCAGTTTTGGTGGCAGCCGCGATCGCGGGAGCCGGTTTGGCTGCTTTCATCTACCTCAACGACAGTATCCCCAAACCCATTGAACTGCCGTTTAAAGCCGTTCAAGACTTCTTTGCCTACGACCTTTACACGGCAGAATTCTACCGCCTCACCGTTGTCTCAGCAGTTGGACTCATCTCCACGCTCATTTACTGGGTGGATCGCTTCATCGTCGATGGTATCGTTAACCTGGTCGGTTTAGCGACTAACTTTAGCGGTCAAACCCTCAAATATAACGTCTCCGGGCAAACCCAGTTCTATGTCCTTTCGATTTTGCTGGGCGTTGCCGTATTGGGCGTTGTTGTCTGCTATCCGCTTTTGTCCGGGATTAGTTTGGTCTTCGCTCATTAGTTAGACCTACACTCGTGCATTGGCACATTGCAACTCTTTACTCCTATCAATAGGAAATTCCCTATGAAAAACATCATTAGCAATCGCGTCTCTCGCCGAAATATCCTCAAAGTCGGGGCAGGATTTTTAGGCACTAGCTCGTTAGCCGCCGCGATCGGCATCAATCTCAAACCTCAACCCGCAGCCGCCCAAAATAAACCCCTATTACTCGCCAAAACTGACATCACTCCCGACCAAGCATTGCAGGAATTAATGGATGGCAATCGACGTTTTGTTGAAAATCAACGTCGAAATCCCAACCAAACTCCAGCCCGCATAACCGAAGTTGCAATGAGCCAATCGCCCTTCGCCGCAATTTTGGGGTGTGCCGACTCTCGCTTCCCATCTGAAATGGTTTTCGACCAAGGCATTGGCGATTTATTTGTCTGTCGCGTTGCCGGAAATTTAGCAACTGATGAGGAAATTGGTAGCTTGGAATTCGGCACGCAAGTGTTAGGCGCAAAGGTGATTATGGTCGTTGGCCATAAGCGCTGCGGTGCAGTCAAAGCAGCTATTGAAGGCGGGCGCTATCCGGGACGGATTAGTACCTTAACCGATAGCATTCAATTGGCGGTCGAACGTTCGATGCGGATGGAAGGTGGCGACGACAAATTAGAAAAAGCCGCGAAAGCGAACGTTGTTTATCAAGTCGAAAAGTTGCTGAAATCGCCGATTATTGGCGAACTGGTTGACAGCGGACAATTGAAAATTGTTGGCGGTTACTACGATTTAGACTCTGGAGAAGTCAGTTTGGTTTCTTAACAGATTTGAGAACAAGGGCGGGTTTGATGGGATGCCATAGCAAAAATTCACAGCACTCGCCCTCACCTCTTAAAAAAAAGAAAAAATTACTTGACAATTGAGCTATTGATATGCTGAGTACGCTCCTCTGGTTGCCCTTAATCGGCGCTTTAACGATCGCCTTATTACCCGAAAAATTTGATACCCAACAACTCAGGCGAGTTACTGCCTCATTTGTTGCCATTATTTTGGTTATTACCGTTTATCTTTTGCTGCAATTTAACCTGCAAGATTCGGGAATGCAGTTTAGCGAATATCATCGCTGGATCGAACCGATTGGCTTAAATTATAGCGTTGGGGTCGATGGTTTATCCCTGCCCTTAATCGGTCTGAATGTATTACTAACGGGTTTAGCGATTTACACCAAAGACGAACAAGAAGTCAAGCGACCTAAGATGTATTATGCCCTTGTCTTGCTGGTCAATGCGGGCGTAACTGGGGCATTAATCGCCCAAAACTTACTGCTGTTCGTCATCTTTTATGAAGTCGAACTGATCCCGTTCTATCTCCTGATTAGTATCTGGGGTGGCGAAAAACGCGGTTATGCAGCGATGAAGTTTTTGCTCTACACGGCAGTTTCAGGACTGTTGATTTTAGCCGCTTTCTTGGGAATCGGATTTTTAAATCCCGCTCAAAGTTTTGAATACTCAGCAATTTCAACCCTAGATTTAAGTTGGACGGCGCAATTAGTTTTATTAGGCTTGCTTCTCGTCGGTTTCGGCATCAAAATTCCGCTGGTTCCCCTGCATACTTGGATGCCCGATGCTTACGTGGAATCTTCGCCCGGAACGGCAATTTTGTTAGGCGGTATTTTGGCAAAGTTGGGAACCTATGGTTTAGTGCGCTACGGTTTGGGCTTATTTCCCGAAACTTGGGAAGTCGTCGCTCCGATTTTAGCGACGATTGGGACGGTGAGCGTATTGTACGGAGCCTTGGCTGCGATCGCGCAACGAGATCTAAAACGCATGGTTGCCTACAGTTCCATCGGACACATGGGGTATATCCTCGTAGCGACTGCCGCCGGGACTAAATTAAGCATTCTCGGTGCTGTCTCGCAAATGATCAGCCACGGCTTAATTTTGGCGTTATTATTCTACTTAGTTGGGATCGTCGAACGCAAAGCGGGAACGCGCGATTTGGATATTCTTAACGGGTTGATGAATCCCATACGCGGTTTACCCCTCACCAGCGCCTTATTAATCGCGGCGGGTATGGCAAGCGCTGGAATTCCCGGATTAGTCGGTTTCCCCGCAGAATTCATGGTTTTCCAAGGAAGTTTTGCGAGCTTCCCCATTCCCACCTTGATTTGTATCATTTCTTCCGGTTTAACGGCTGTTTACTTTGTTATTCTCCTCAACCGCACTTGTTTCGGCAAGCTCGATAACCTACGTGCTTATTACCCGAGAACAATTGCAGTCGAACGCATCCCCGCTTTGGTTTTAACGGCTATCGTGCTGTTTTTGGGCGTACAGCCCGCTTGGTTAGTCCGTTGGATTCAACCCTACAGTAACGCGATCGCGGCAGATCTGAATGCCTTTTCTCAACCGGCTCTCGTGCAATCCGCCGTCAAGAAAATTCCTCCAAAAGGCGAGCAGCCCATTCTGAAAGTGCCGCAAAACGGGCTATTGAAATTGCCGAAACCGAATCTTAAATAGGAGCGGACTCAATCCGAACTGTTATACCCATCGCAATCTGGAGAAATCATGGTACAAGCGATCGATAAACCCAACGCACCCGAAGCAAAAATCCCCTTATCGAACCACCCTCACGCCGATATTATTCATCGCCTCGAAGCAGGCGGTTCGATGCTGCCGGATACGCCGGAAAATTTAATGCAAATTATCGGCATTTATAAAGCTTATGCCGTGCCAATGGACTTTTATTGGCGGGATTTACTTTACATCGCCGAACGGGAGTTTTTAAACCCCTTGCAGTTCTTTAAATACTTCCTGCCGCAGGAATATTTAGATTTACACAATCACTATGCGGGCGAGGATGCCGACTATCGGGTTTGGCGCGGCGAAGCAACCGCCCATCCAGAACTTTTGGAGTTCATGGAAAAGGGAGAATTAAAGAAAAAATTGCCGCGCATCTTCCATCATTTATGGCACGATCGCGTCAATATGGAATTTGCTGAAGCCTGTATGCGAGCGATGCTCTGGCATCAGGGGATGGGCGGGCAGTTTTACGATTACATCGAAAGCGAGGAATACGTCGCAAATTGCGATCGCGCCATTAAAGCCTATTTTAAAGGCAACCCGTTAATGTTGGGATTGTACAAACTGTTTCCTAATATGTTCTACGAGCAAGTGCGGCAGTTGTCGTACTACGCCAACTTAGGACTATTTTGGGAAGTGATGGCTCCGGTTTTCTTTGAAATGAGCGATATTTATGACGAAGGGGGATTTAAATCCGTCCCCGATGCCATGAACTTCCTTGTTAATGGTATCTTTATCGCCGCCGGTCGTCCGATTTACCATAATGTTTATATTCGGGGAGAATGTTACGAAATTATCCCCAAATCGAAAGGTTTTATGTGGCTGTATGAAGCGGCTTTACCTTACGTCGAAGCCGTCTTCTATCGCACGGCTCCCTTCCGAGGCACAAAATCTTATAACGCCCAAGCCAAACAAGTTCCCGAAGAACAAAAAGATTTCCATTACGGCATTCTTTACGCCGATGTTTTCCCGGTGGGAACGGCTGGAATTCCGCCGACATTATTAATGCAAGATATGCTGCATTTCTTGCCGCCCTATTTAGTGGATTACTACAAACAACACTGTCGCGGCGAAGACGATGTGTTGATTCAGTTGGGGATTACCTTCCAGCGATCGATGTATAACGTAACCTCTGCCGTTATTCAAGCCTTGCGGGTTGCCTTATTGTATCCGTTAGACGACCCCAACCCGAAACATTTAATGGCAAATCGTAAGTTTTTTGAAGCGCAAATGGATCGATTTTTGCGCCCGGAAGCGCGGTTAAGAGATATTCAGAATCAAGACTATCGGTAACGGTGTGGGGCAAGGGTAGAGGAATCCGCTACGATGCCCCTACATCGGGCGATAAGAAAGTCTGTTAGCTGCGAAGGGGAACTGGCGCGGTAAGATTGGGTGTAACTGTTTTTTCGCGCTCGGGGTTCGACCTGTAACCGAATCTGACTTTAGTATTTTATTGAACGTTATGGATTTTTCGAGCAATATTGCCGCTCAGCTTAATGCTGGGACGATTCTACCGGAGGGGATAGTTATCCTAACCCTGATGGTAGTTCTCATCGGGGATTTAATTTTGGGACGCAATTCTTGGCGCTGGCTTCCCTACGCCGCGATCGCCGGACTGCTCCTCGCCCTCGTTGCCCTATACTTGCAGTGGGATGCCCCGAATACGATTGGTTTTCTGGGCAGTTTCAACGCCGATAAACTCAGTATTGCCTTTCGCGGAATCGTCGCTCTCTCCACTGCTGTCACGATTTTGATGTCGCTGCGCTACGTGGAACAGTCAGGAACCTCCTTAGCCGAATTCATCGGCATTCTCTTAACCGCAACATTAGGCGGGATGTTCCTTTCCGGCGCAAACGAATTAGTAACGATCTTTGTTTCCCTAGAAACGCTCAGTATTTCCTCGTACTTAATGACGGGATATACCAAACGCGATCCGCGTTCTAACGAAGCAGCCCTGAAGTATTTACTGATTGGTGCATCGAGTTCTGCCATTTTCCTTTACGGTATTTCCTTACTGTACGGTTTGTCGGGAGGAGAAACGCGCTTAGAAGCCATTGCAACAGCCCTTCAAACTTCCAGCAACGCAGAATCCCTCGGGATTGCCGTTGCGCTAGTTTTCGCGATCGCCGGAATTGCCTTTAAAATCTCCGCAGTCCCCTTCCACCAATGGACTCCCGACGTTTACGAAGGTTCGCCCACTCCCGTTGTCGCCTTCCTTTCCGTCGGTTCTAAAGCCGCTGGATTTGCCCTCGCCATTCGCCTCCTCGTCACTGCTTTCGGAGTCGTTACCGAAGAATGGCGCTTCATCTTTACCGCCCTCGCGATTCTCAGCATGGTTCTCGGTAACGTCGTCGCCCTCGCCCAAAGCGGTATGAAGCGGATGCTTGCCTATTCCTCCATCGGACAAGCGGGTTTTGTCACCATTGGTTTAATTGCCGGTACAGATGCGGGCTACTCCAGCACGATTTTTTACCTACTCGTTTACCTGTTCATGAACTTAGGCGCATTCGCCTGCGTGATCCTCTTCTCCTTGAACACCGGAACCGACCAAATTAGCGAGTATTCGGGCTTATACCAAAAAGATCCCCTGCTGACCCTCGCTTTGAGCGTTTGTCTACTCTCCTTGGGCGGAATTCCCCCCCTCGCGGGATTTTTTGGCAAAATTTATCTGTTCTGGGCAGGCTGGCAGGCTGGACTTTACGGCTTAGTTCTCCTCGGTTTAGTCACGAGCGTTGTCTCGATTTACTACTACATTCGCGTTGTTAAGATGATGGTGGTAAAAGAACCGCAGGAAATGTCGGAAGCTGTAAAAAACTACCCGAATTTACCTTGGAGTTTGTCCGGAATGCGCCCCTTACAAGTGGGCATCGTCTTGTCATTAATTGCGACTTCTTTAGCTGGGATTTTATCGAATCCGCTGTTTGCGTTGGCGAACGATTCTGTTGTTAAATCGCCGCTCTTACAATCAGCCATTCAACAGCATCAACGGGCGGAGCGCGTGCTTCCCGTAGCGACGACGAGCCAAATTGTGGTCGATTAGACAGGTCTTTTAGGTGGGTTGCCTGTTCCCGATTAGCGCTCGACTTAACTGAGGGAACTTAGCCCAGCCAAGCACTCACGTAGGGACGTTCAATTGAACGTCCCTACTGTTTAATTGAATGTTCCGATCCCGATTCTCCTCAGAGGGCATAACAATGTTATGCCTCTACCAGGAAGGATTTAAGATTTGCCCTTTTCGATAGTCTCTGACTGTTGAAAAGGGTTATTGCTCGCTGATAATTCTTAGGCGCACTAAGCGATCGCCCTCTTCATCCAAATGCAACTCAATGGTTTCGCTGGTGAGCGGATCCAGACAGGTTAACATCGATCGCAAGTTAGGCGTACTCGCGCCCGTATCCACATACAAGCGATCGGCTAAACTGCCCAAGCGCTTCCAAGTGGTAAACAATTTGCCCACCGTTTGTTCTAACGCCGTTGCCTGTTTGACTAACTCCGCCGCCGTACTCAAACAATCGAGGCGCAACGCTTCTTCTAACGCCATTCCTAAGTCCGTAGCGCCGCGTTTGAGGGTTTGCACTTGGGCGGCAGCATCGAGATATTTTGAGAGGCTGCGCGCTTCGGAAGTGAGCAGTTTGACGGTATCGATATCGGGATTTTCGGCGACTTCTTGTTGAATGTGTTTTAAGTGCAAATCCGGCAGTTTTTCTAACTCCCGGACTAGGGGCGCTAAATGGCGAGGGGGAAGTCCGCCTTCGGAAGCTTTTTCCTTTACTTCATCGGGCAAAAGTTCGGAGTTCATCGCCGTCCACTCGTCGGAGAGTTGCTTGACTTCGCGGCGAGTGATGCGATCGCCTTGTTGCGCTGCTTCGCTAACTAAACGCTGCACTTCCGGTACCGATTTTGCCGTTTCCACGAAGGCGCGCTTGCTGAAATTATTAATCGTATCGGGATCGAGTTGTCCTTCGGCGAGGAGAGTATCGGCGCTGTTAGCGAGTTGAATGAGGGCGTAGGCTTGACTTTTGGTGATTTCGCGATTTTTGAGCCAATTGAGAAAGCCCGCCCCGCGTCCGTCGCCGCCTTTCTTTTCGCGATCGCGCACCGCCCGCAAAATCCGCCCGCGCCAAATATCGGTTTGCAAATCGAAGCGCTCGCAAACCTTCCAAACGACATCCAATCGTTCCTCAAACTCCGCCTCTTGTATCTCCTCATCTTCGGGATCGGGCAGTTCAAAGTTAAAATCGACCGGCGTTTGCAGGGCGGCAGCCAGTTCGTCAGTCGGGATGGAAGTTGAAACCATAACGGCGCGATCGCTGAGTTCGGGTAGACAGATAGGTGCTTATTATCGCACGAGTTATCGCGAACGGGGAGTTGGGGATGGGGGGATGAATGATGAATAATGGAGACGGGGAGACGGGGAGACGGGGTGAGAGAGAAATTCTAATAGTCGTTGAAGTGTTTATTATTCACCATTCCCCATTCATTATTCATTAGTAAGACTGTCTAGTGTAGCGAGTACCGAAAGAAGGGAACAGGGTTTAATGGGTTCGATAATCAAGCGATCTCCTTCCTTACGGAGTAAAACATCCCGACCTGGAAGGGAAAATTCAGAGGGAATCGTGAGGACTTGGTGAAGTCCGTCATCAAACAGAGAAATACGGTAGGAATTTGGCATTTTGACAATTAGCGCTTCAGTATGGCACTACTCGATTGTACTCAATTGGCTCGATCGCATCTGCTGCCGAATTCGCTCGATTTGGCTAAAAATTCCCAAGAACTGGCTGCGCTTCTCCTGGCGTTCGATCGCTTCTGCTTTAATTGCCTTCAAGTCGGTAATTTTTTCCGGCAATAAAATAATTGCCGTTCTTCCTTGGAAGGGAATAAAGTGTAAATACCTGACCTTGCTGCCATTTTTGGGTTTGACGGCATAAATGGTCATATCCGTACCGTCGAGTTCCATTTTTAGGGGTTCAAATAGTTCTTTAGGCAGTTCCTTTTCGTAAAACGCGATCGCGGTTTGAATTTCCTCGCGAGTATTAAAAGCGTAGGTATCGCGATCGCGCTCCGGCGACTGTAAATCCAAAGAACCGATTAATGAGCGGCTAAATGGGTAAAAAGGGAATTTTGTAAAGGGGTCTGCGGGAATTGTTGCAGGAACGATAGCCACGATTTGCGGTGCGGGTGCAGGATTGGCAGCAGGACTCGGTTGCGGCGCGGGTGCAGGACTGACGACGGGACTCGGTAATGATGCCGGACTCGCAGCCGGACTTGGTTGCAGCGTAGCTCTCGAGATAGAAAATGGTGCAGGACGGGAGAAAGTCGGTACTGTTTTCGGCACGGGGAAATTCGTGCGACTCGAATTTACAGGCTTTGGAGTTGGGCTAACGAGGCGACTCGCAGCGGTTTGCGTCACCGCGTTTCTAACAGGAGGTTTAGCAACGTTCGTCTTCTGGGTTTGAGAAGAGCCGAGTGCGAACGTTCCGGCAGTTTTGGGGACAGCTAGCGGTTTTTTTGCCGACGCGGATAGGGTAGAAGTCGGGGTGGTAGGAGAAGCAGTCGTTGTCGCTTCTGTCGGACTAGAAGCTGCATCGGAGGCTGCCTCGCCTTCCGTTTTAGCAGCAGTTTCAGACGTTGTTTCCTCTGCTTTCGATGCTTCAGATTTGGAGTTACTGGAGAGGGGGAACCAGAGTACAATAGCGTGCAGCGCGATCGCGACAAGCAACGCCGGATGAAAAAATTGATTCCTAGATAAAGGACGAGGTGGAGACACAGAAGACGAGTTCATCAGCATGAAAAAAAATAAATATTGAGAACAGTTCGAGCCTAAAATCGTTTAGCTGGGATAAGTTTCCGATACAATCAAACCCGTTCTCCCATCAGTCCCAGGAGCCAGAATCACATATTTGGTAAAATCTTCTTTAGTGACCTTGTAAACTTGTGCGCCGCCAAATTCTCCCACGGGCTGCCAACTGTATTGTTGTGCCGTAAAAGTTTCCGCAAAAAAACGCTCCATGACTTCTGGAGTGGGTACATTTTGAGCAGCAGGTACGGTCATATATTTAAATTCAAAGTTTGAACTCAAAAACCGTTCTTTGTTTAGCAGCAAATCTTCATGGAATTGATAATCTAAACCTTTATTTTCCTCAGCTTTCCACTCGGTTTTACCTTGAGCGATGATGGCATTAAAAAATGCTGCCGGTGATGCCCATACCGCACCTCGTCCTCCCGCACCAGGTGGTGTGGGTTGTGTGGGTTGTGTGGGTTGCGTCGGCTGTGTGGGTTGTGTGGGTTGCGTCGGCTGTGTGGGTTGCGTGGGCTGCGTGGGTTGTGTCGGCTGCGTGGGCTGCGTGGGTTGTGTCGGCTGCGTGGGTTGCGTGGGTTGTGTCGGCTGTGTGGGTTGCGTCGGCTGTGTGGGCTGCGTCGGCTGCGTCGGCTGCGTGGGTTGCGTCGGCTGCGTGGGCTGCGTCGGCTGCGTGGGCTGTGTGGGCTGCGTGGGTTGCGTGGGTTGTGTCGGCTGCGTGGGAACGACAGCAACAGGAGTGGGTTCGTCGCGCAGGGTTGGGACGGTTTGAGGGCGGAAGGTTTGGGCGCGAGGATAGAAGATTTGGGGCTGTCGGGTTGGCTGTTGGGGTTGATAAGACTTCGCTGCTGGCGCGGGTTGCAACACTTGAGACGGAGGCGAGGGCAAAGCAGCATCGCCAGAGATTTCGCCCGGGAATAGAGAAGTTTCCGGAGAAGGCGGCAAACGAGTCACCTTAACCGCATCTAATGGGGGCGGTTCTTCGGCAACTTCTGGATGAAGTTTCCAATTTGTTGGTAAAGTTAGCGCGATCGCGTGTAACCCTAGCGCTAGATAAAACCAGGGGCGAATCAGCACGAATCGCACCGGAGCCGGTAAATTTTGTACAAAAGGAAGTTTTTTCATCGCCTTTTCCGCCCAACAATTCAGCAAAAGCAGCTTGAATCCGATTTTACTGGGATTGCCTGTAAATTGGTCAACCGTTGTTGCAAGCACGTTCTCTTGCTCCTAACTTCACGACAAGGACGAAAAAAACGGGAAAATGGATGCCGAATCTTCCCTCAAGGATTTGTCGGCGCATCGAGCGGTAGTTCGGGCGAAGCTAAAATGAGCGATCGCGGACTGCCATCCGCAATTCGCCGCGTTGTTGGCACAAACAGTAAATAAATCTGAAAATTCCCCTTACGAGCGCGATAAACCCCCTCATTCTGGTAATGCCCGATCGCGCCAAACTCAAAATTCGCGTTCTCCAACCGTTGCTGAAAAAAACTCAGAATTTCTTTACAGGAAGGCGAATAAAGGCGGCTGCCGTCAACCTTCACCCTTTTCGCTCGCACTGGATTTAAGGACAACTGGCTGATAAAATAACTGCCGTTCCAGCACTGCCATCTCCCGTAGGAATATTAGTCGGGGCAAAAATAACGCAACGACTTAACTTTCCGCGTGTGACTTGATAAGATGGGCCGCCGCCATAGCTTCCGGCTGGGCTAAAAGCAAAACCATCGGCCCCGAGTTTTTGGGCAAAATAATTAATAATTTCACTTTGAGCAGGCGGCGATAAGAATGCTGCCGCCGTCATCGATCGCACGTCAAAACGATTGAGATCGGCAAACGAACCGGCTTGGACTAACTGACCGGGATCTGGCGATCGCAATCTTTCCCCGTACTCGCTGCCGAACTGCCGCGTTATCGTTTCAAAAGCAGTTGTATCCGGATCCATCTCATCAGTTTGAGCCGTTTTCAGTTGTTCCAAACTATAGGAATTCGGCAGAATCACCATCGCTGTTTTACCGCTCCCACCGATTAAATGCAGGTATTGAGTAATCGGCCCCAGCGTCACCGAATAAACTTTAAAATCTGCTGCTGCTGTCCCCGGAACAACTTTAAATTGAGCCGCCGCTAACAATTGCTCGAACTTCGTCCCGACTCCATCGACTCCTTCTCCCACGTTATAAATGTAGCCGGATTGGTCGAACTCCGATCGCAAAATTTCTCCCGAACCCGCACTCGCACCGGGATACTGGGGAAACTTCCGAAAGAACTCTTCCAAGGTTGGGGGGGGCGGTGCTGCGGGAGGAGGAGAATCGGGGCTGGACGTAGAAGGTTTATCGGGTGAATTGCTAGCCGTCGATTCTGCCGGTTTTTGTTCCGATTGTTTTTGTTCGGCGACTGAGGGTGAAATCGCTGGAGAAGGCTGAGCGGGGTTGGCTTTGGGCAGGACTGGGGCAGCCGTTGGGACTTGCGGGCGAGGGGCTGCGGTAGGGGCGGGCGTTTTCGGGGTGGGCTGCTTAGGTGCTGCTGTTGGGGCGTTTTTTTGAGGAGGCGGCAACCGCATAATCTTGACAGTTTCCGGGGTGGGGGAAGGTTCGGGTTGGGGTTCGGCGGGTTTGCTTTCCTGGGGCAGAGGCGAAAATAGGAGGGCGAGATGCAAGCCCAAGGCGAGATAAAACATCGGTCGCAGGCAGAAACGCACATTCGCAGGGAGGCTATCGTAGGCCTCGGCAATTCCATCCGCGATCGCATTGTATTGCAAGAAGAACTGGGAGGGTCGGAGTTTTTGGAAGTAGACGAACATAATGCGATTAATGTGCGGTTGATTGAGGTTCGGAGCGTGGGGCAGATTAATCGGTGCGATTTTAGTCAGTTTTATTTTACAAGTAATTGGCAATTTAAAAAGTTTTAATTTAAAGCATTTCTAGTCGTTTATTCGGTCGGAATTCAACTTAACCTTAACAATTAATTAATTTGGTTTTATTCTCGGTTTGCATTGAGCCAAGCATCGAGATCGACTGTCATTTTTAATCAACTCTTAATTCGTTCTTATCCATTCAGCCGTAACCTCATAACCGGGCATTTAAAAAAATCAAATTCACCTCCAAATTCGCTCGCATCCGCTTGATGTCGATAGTGCGAAGTTTTCCATTGCCCTGTTTTGTATCTGCACCTTTACCGAGCGTATCCAGCTTCCCGAGTGAAAGCTTTAATGCTCTCGCCTCGGTCGGTTTCAACTGACTCAACCTGTTGTTTTCCTACTTTCTTTTCTAAGTTATTATGCTTTTCTCAACAGCGACGCTGCGCCGCATGGCAGCCATCTCAGTGACAACCTTGGCGCTCTCTGCCAGTGCATTCAGCGCGATCGCACAAGCAATAACCCTTAACGGTGCGGGTGCATCCTTTCCCAAACCCCTCTACGATCGCTACTTCGCCGAAATCAAGAGCAAAAAAGATATCCAAGTTAACTACGAAGCGATCGGAAGCGGTGGCGGTATCCGTCAATTCATTGCCGACACCGTTGACTTCGCTGGGAGCGATGCCGTTCCGAAAAGCACAGAAAAAGACCAAATGAAAAAGGGAGTCCTTATGGTTCCCACCGCAGGTGGGGCTGTTGCCGTTATCTACAACCTGCCGGGAGTTAACAACCTGCAAATCTCCCGCGATATCCTCCCCAAAATTTTCCTCGGCGAAATCACCAACTGGAAGCAGGTTGCGCCCAACCTTCCCGACAAACCGATTCGCGTCGTCGTTCGTTCCGACGGAAGCGGAACCACAGAAATTTTCACCGGCCACTTAGCAGCAATTAGCCCGACTTTTAACCAAAAAGTTGGCGAAAACAAAGCCCCGACTTGGCCGGGACAAACCCTCGGCGGCGAGAAAAACGCGGGTGTTGCGGCTGTCGTCCAGCGTACCGAAGGCGCGATCGGTTACGTTCAAGCCGACTACGCTTTTGAAAACAGTTTGAGAATGGCAAAGGTTCAAAATAAAGTCGGTCAATACCTCGATCCGAGCATCGCCAACGCTAATAAAGCATTTGATGGCGTTCGCTTCAATCCCGACTTTACTACCGCTAACGCCAACGATCCTGAAAGCGGCTATCCGATTATCGGCGTAACTTGGTTGTTACTCAAACTCAACTACGACGATCCCGAAAAAGCCCAAGCCGTTAAAGATATGGTTCAGTGGATTTTGACCGACGGTCAAAATATCAACAACTCGCTGCAATATACTAAGATTCCGAGCGCAGTTGCCCAGCAAGCGATCGAAGAAGTTAACAGTAAAGTTAAGGCTAATCCTTAATCCCCCAAATCTCGCCACCTCGTAGGGGCATAGCATTGCTATGCCCTTATTATCGGCGGCTTTCCTATCCTTCGCGCTTCGACTTGAGTAATGCGAGCGAGCCTGTTAGAAAATGAGCAATATAACGACCTCCGAGCTCAATATTGGCAATCGCCGAGGCGAGCAGAATTGGATTGAAAATGCCTTAACAATTTGTGTTTGGGGTTTAGCTTTCGCTGCTACAACAGGGATTTTATTATGGATGAGCGCTATTGTCTTTAAGGACGCTCTACCTGCCATTAAAGCCTTTGGATTGAGTTTTTTGTGGAGTCAAACGTGGAATATCGGTCGAGAAGAATTTGGAGCGTTACCCTTTATTTACGGCACGCTAGTTACTTCTTTATGCGCCCTCGTACTCGCTCTTGCATTCGGGATTGCGGTTGCGATTGTTACCAGTGAAAATTTTCTCCCGGTTTGGGTGCGATATCCCTTAGCGTTTCTTGTCGAACTGATTGCCAGCATTCCCAGCGTTATCGTCGGACTGTGGGGAATTTTCGTCCTCGTCCCCACCATCCAACCCATTCAGCAAGGGTTGTACGCTCACTTTAAATGGTTGCC
The DNA here is from genome assembly GCF_014698145.1 of Oscillatoria sp. FACHB-1406. Taxonomy (NCBI): domain Bacteria; kingdom Bacillati; phylum Cyanobacteriota; class Cyanophyceae; order Oscillatoriales; family Oscillatoriaceae; genus Oscillatoria; species Oscillatoria sp. FACHB-1406. Next base: position 152,797 of record NZ_JACJSM010000007.1, read on the forward strand.
TCCGTTCAGTACCGAACCGTTAGGGTTTGGATTGCTTGCGGCTATTATCATTCTAGCGGTGATGATTCTGCCGACTATCGCTGCCATCTCGCGAGATGTTCTGCTCGCCCTCCCTCAAGAAATGCGGAGCGCTTCAATGTCTTTGGGAGCAACGCGTTGGGAAACGATCTGGCGTATTCTGCTGCCTGCGGGATGTTCGGGAATTGTCGGCGCGGCCATTCTCGCGCTCGGGCGGGCGTTAGGCGAAACAATGGCTGTAACAATGGTGATTGGAAATTCGATTCAAATTAGTCCTTCTCTCCTCGCCCCCGGATATACGATTCCTTCTGTTCTTGCGACTCAATTTCCCGAAGCGTTGGAACCTTTGCACGTTGGCTCGCTAATGTATCTGGCTTCAATTCTGTTTGCGATTACGCTGGGTATGAATTTAATTGCCGTTTCCTTGGTGCAAGCGATCGCTCGTCGGGCTTCCCGTTAAGTCAGGAGCAAAAATTTAGCTTTAATTTCTCTATCGGTTTAAGAATGTCCCCTTCCTTTGAAAAATCAGGAAACGAACTTTACGAACCACTTTCTTTGCAGCGGAGTTTCTTTACCCAAAGCTTAACGGTGGTAGCGTTTTTATTGAGCGCGATCGCGTTATTGCCGCTTTTATCCTTACTCTCTGAAATTATTACCCAAGGGATCGGTCAATTGCGGTGGGAAGTTCTGGTTTCACTTCCCGCACCCTTGGGAATGAAGGATGTATCAAACGGTTTTGCTAATGCTATCCTTGGTACTCTCTTGATGGTGTTCCTTGCCTGTTTGTTCGCCGTTCCCCTCGGTATCATCGCCGGGATTTGCTTGGCTGAATTAGGGAAAAATTCGATCGCTGCCAATATCTTGCGCTTTAGTACCGTCATCCTCAGCAGCGTCCCCTCGATTATTGTCGGCGTTTTTGCCTATGGGATTTTAGTGCTGACGACGCGAAAATTTTCGGCGCTGGCAGGCGGTTTTGCTTTGGGTGTGATTATGCTGCCCATCATTGCACTGACAACGGAAGAAGCGCTTAAACTGATTCCTAAAGAATATCGCCTCGCTTCTTCTGCTCTCGGTGCGAGCCGCTTTTACACGATTTTTCGCACCGTACTGCCCGCAGCACTACCTGCGGTTGTTACTGGAATTTTACTCGCGATCGCGCGCGCTGCTGGCGAAACTGCTCCTTTGCTGTTTACGGCGCTTTCCAGTCAATTTTGGCCGCCAATGTTGGAGAAATTAGGAAAACTCTTGCAGGCTTCTGAAAGCGAAGCATTCTTCAAAACGCTTCAGCAACTTCCAGCAACGTTAGTCACCCCCACACCTTCGATGTCTGTTCTCATTTACAGCTACGCCCAATCCGCTTTTAAAGAGCAAAATGCTCTCGCTTGGACTGCTGCCTTAGTTTTAATTGGGTTAGTGCTTATTACTAATATTTTATCTCGTCTGGTAACGAACGTTCATTTGAAAAATCGTTAAATTTAATTCCAGCGAACCTAATCTTACATTGCCATTTTGACAGCCTCAATACATCACATGGAAATTGAAACCAACTACTCTTCGCTCGAAAATTCTACAGCACTCCTTCCTGCTTTATGCGTTCGCGATTTGAGCTTTTATTACGGAAGCCATCAAGTTCTCGATCTCGTTTCGATAGATATCCTCCAAAATCGAGTAACGGCTTTAATTGGACCTTCTGGCTGCGGAAAATCGACGTTTCTTAAGGCTTTAAATCGCATTGGCGAACTCGAAGGAGCAGTACAAGTTAAGGGTAGAGTCGAATTTTTCGGACAAAACATTTACGGGCGGCGCGTCAACGTCAATCGCTTGCGCCGTCGGATTGGTATGGTTTTCCAGAAGCCCAATCCTTTCCCGATTAGTATCTACGAAAATATTGCCTATGGCGTGCGAATTTTTGAGCGCAAACGACGCAATGAATTGAATGAAATTGTCGAGTCGTCTTTACGCGGTGCAGCGCTGTGGGATGAGGTAAAGGATAATTTAAATAAGTCGGCTTTAGGGCTTTCTGGCGGGCAACAGCAACGCCTCTGCATCGCGCGCGCGCTGGCAGTGCAGCCCAAAGTTTTGTTGATGGACGAACCTTGTTCGGCGCTGGATCCGGTGTCTACGTTAAAGATTGAGGAGTTGATTCAGTCGTTGAAGGAAAAGCTGACGATCGCGATCGTCACTCATAATATGCAACAAGCTTCCAGAATTTCCGATTATACCGCTTTTTTTAATACCGACGAGAGTCGCATCGGTCGCTTAGTCGAGTTTGGTTCGACACTGAATCTCTTTACGGCGGCTCGGCAAGAAAGCACCCGAGATTACATACAAGGACGTTTTGGTTGAGGAGCGAAGCCTAAAAATTCCCATTCTAACCGTTCTTTTGGGGATCGGTTTTCCTCTTGTTTCGAGTTTCGCGATTGTCGTTCGACTCGGCTAAAGCAGCCGTTGCCGTTACGATCGCTAGCAGACTCAAGACAATTCGACGTTTCGATCTAGATTTTAATCGATTTGAAGCCATAATCTTACGTCCTTAACTTACAATCTGCGTTTGGTGATGAGTTACACAGGACAGGATAAGAGGACTTGATTAAAATTACGCGATCGAGCGTTAATCTTTGATTAATCTTTGATTAATTTTAGGTTAATTCAAAATGCGAGCCGCCCCGCAACCCCATCAACATCCCACGGAAATATCCGCTCGAACTCGATTAACTCGAAGCGCTCGTATAAAACCGCAACGCAAACTTCCACAGCGCATTAGACAACATCAGCAGCACAACCGAAAGAACTGCCGCCCCCACCACCCAAACGATTTGAGTGCGTCCTAGCATGGCTTCTGCGGGAATTGTTGTTAAAAATGCTACCGGAATAATAAAGGTAAAAAAGACGCGATAGCCCGCCGGATAAGCAGCCATTGGGAAGCGTCCGGCTTCAAGAAAACCGCGCAATACTTCAGTGACATTATAAATTTTTACGAACCAAATACTCGTCGCACCGAGCATGAACCAAAGGCTATAAAGAATGACAAATCCTAACATTAAAGGAATGATACTCGCGAGATAATTTCCAAGCGTTAAATTTAGGCGCGAACCCGCATAAAGGGCAATAATTACCCCAAAGGTGAGATCGGGCAGTCCCCAAGGCGAAATCGTGCGACAGGAAAGCCAAAATTGACTGCTAATCGGTTTGAGGAGGACAAAATCGAGGGTTCCGTTTTGGACGTGGCTGACAATGCGATTGAGATTGGGAGCGAGGAAGGTAGTTGAAAATCCTTGGAGTAAAGTGAAGATACTGAGAACAATCAGGGCTTCTTCCCACCGCCAACCGCGAAAACTGTAACCGTTGCGGTAAAAGAGAAAAAGTCCGAAAAGATTTCCTGCAAGTCCCGTAAAACTACTGAGGGCGGCAATGATAAAGTTGAGGCGATATTCTAACTCGGCCGCGATCGCGGTACTCCAAAAAAGACCTAAAACGTGCCAATATCTATTCATGGAGATTTGCAAGAGGTTGTTATGAGTGGAATGGGCGATCGCTTCAATCAGTTTATCGGCAAAACGCGCTTCATGGTTTGCCGCATTCTCGTGCATCTAAGCGGTGCAGATGCCGCCCCCTTATTGGGCGTTCTCAATCAGTCGGCGCGGAACGCTGTCGATGCAGACGGGAGTATGAGAGAGTTGGGCGAAGGGTTGGTGGATGTGTGTCAGGGGTTGTTAGAACGCAGTTCTTCCTGGCAGTCGGCGGCGAACGAGGGCGATGTTATTTGGGATGAAGGCGAGGCGGGCGATTACGTCACCGAACTGTTCACCGACTCCGCCCAACGTTACCTCAGTTCCGGGGATTTGGGCGAGGGCGATCCGCAAGCACCCTTAACTTTACCCGTAACGCGCAATTTAATCGTGATGATTGTCATCGCTTGCGAAGGGGAAGTTCCGGAATTGGAAACGGATTTAGCCGAAATTAATGCCTTAGAAACGGCGTTAAAAACGTTAATTAATCTCCACTATCAAGATCGTTATCGCGCGATTCAAGTTCATTTTTCTCCAGCGCAATTGGGCGATGAGTTGACGGACGAGCAAGTGTTGTTGAATTTTCCGGAGTTAATTCCGTTATAAAATTTGGGTTGGTGCGATTGAGGAGAATCGGTTGATTATCTGATTATCGAGTGTGATGGTGCGTTACGCTTCGCGCTTCGTACCGGACAAAATGACTTCTATCGGAGTGGAAGAAATATAACTTTTCCTTCCCACTCTCCCTCAAAACTACACTCGAAAATCAAAAGTATTTCCTCAATTGCTAGCCCAACTGGAACGCGACGACTAATTTCAAATAGTCCCGGCATAGGTAATCCTGCTTGAATGCGATCGTAGGCAAAACTGACCATTGTAGCAACATCGTTTGTTAGAACAATTCGTCCTTCTTGGGCTGCCCAAGATAAAACAGTAGGGTCGTCTACACCCGATAAACCCACATCTTGAAGCCGTACAATATCAATGTTTGGATTTTGGCGAAGAATACCGCGAACAATTTGATTATTAAAATTTTCATCAGCCAGAAACCGAATCATCGTCAATTTCCCCTATTAATTCTTTCTGGCTAATAGGCGATCGCGAAGTCCAATTGGGTTAAAACGTTTTTCTACTTCCTGCCTAACGATTTCCGAACGATGCTGTCTCTGTGCAATATAAGCATCAATCTCAATCTTATGTCTGAGATAATAGCCTAAAACAAAATAAATATCTGAGAGTTGCAAGGATGGGTATTGCTCTCCGATTTCCTCGGCTGTAGCACCTTCAAGAAAAGCCGTCACGACAGTATCTAGCGTGACTCGAGTTTTGGCGATTCTGACAACACCGCTAGCATCAGTTTCCATCGGTATGGGTTCTATTGTAATTGCGATTGTCATGAGATTTATTCGACAGGAATTGAAAATTTCGACCCAATAGCAGTCTTCAACCAAAAGGGAAAAATCCCAAATGTTTGTAAGCTGCTTCCGTGACAACGCGCCCGCGAGGAGTGCGGTTAATGAAGCCAATTTGCAGCAAATAGGGTTCGTATACATCTTCGATGGTACGAGAGTCTTCGCCGGTTGCTGCCGCGATCGCTTCCAATCCAACGGGCCCTCCTTTAAACTGTTCGATCGCGGTACTTAATACCAATCGATCTGTCCAATCTAATCCCATTGCATCGACATTAAATAAATCGAGCGCTGTCCCGGCTAATTCGCGATCGATCGAGGCGATACTTTTCACTTGAGCGTAATCGCGAACCCGCCGCAGCAAACGATTGGCAATACGCGGCGTTCCCCGCGCGCGTCGTGCAATTTCTTCTGCGCCTTCTTGGGTAACTTCTACTTTGAGTAAGTTAGCCGTTCGCTGTACGATAAGGGTTAATTCGTCGAGTTCGTAAAAGCGCAAGCGCTGAATTAAACCAAAGCGATCGCGCAATGGCGAAGTCAGCGATCCCACCTTCGTTGTCGCCCCAACTAAGGTAAAGGGCGGTAGGGGAATACTTCTCGTTTTCGCGCTTTGTCCCTTACCGACGGTAATATCCAAGCGGCTATCTTCCATCGCCGGATATAACAATTCTTCCGTCATGCGATTGAGACGGTGAATCTCGTCAATAAAGAGAATATCGCCCGGTTTCAAGCCGATTAAAATCCCGGTAATATCCCTCGGACGCTCTAAAGCGGGCGCGGCGGTAATTTTGCAATTCACTCCCATTTCTGTCGCTAAAATCAGCGACATCGTGGTTTTCCCCAATCCCGGCGGGCCGTACAATAAGAGGTGATCGAGGGATTCTTTGCGAGTTTTAGCCGCCGCGATCGCAATATTTAAAACTTCCTTTAAATCCTTCTGCCCGATATAATCTGCCAAGCGCTGCGGGCGCAAGCGATCTTCGTTTTCAACACTCTCGACTTCATCCATTCCCGCCGTCGCCAGCAGCAAATTTTCCTCTTCTGTCAGTTGCGGCGTGGGTTTGCGCCGTCCTTTTTGCTTGCCAGAACCCGACGCTCTTTGAATGGCCATGCTCTAATTGATTCCTGTTGCATCTCGAATTTTACTTTAACGGTTTTTCGGTTAATATTGCACTAGAATTCAGCCGCGAAAACCGCGCAAAAACCAGCCAAAAAGTTTAATATCGCCGCGCATCGATCGCAATTCTTTTTGATGGCGTTCGGCGGTTTCAGCGTACCACTCGCAATAGTCCTGGAACTGTTGGCGCGCTTCGATTTCATGCCGGAACTCGCGGGCTAAATGGTGCGTGGCGAACCATTCGGCGGGCGGCGGCGGTGCGGGGAGGATGAAACGGAATTCTTGGGACATCGGCAGATTGGAAGCGGGTTATCTCTATTTAAGCGAAAACCCATCTAAATTTGTAATTCACGTCTGATGGGAATGACCAAAATCCGTTGCCTTCCCCGCATGAACGAGGGCTAACTTTTCGTAACGTTCGGCGTGTTCGATGAGTCCTTCGACTTCTTCTTCCGACAATTCCCGCAAACGCTTAGCCGGAATCCCCATCATCAAAGAACGCGGCGGTACGTCCTTCGTGACCACGCAGCCTGCTGCAATAATACTCCCCGCCCCCACGCGCACGCCATCAAGAACGATCGCGCCAATGCCAATCAAGCATCCCCGTTCGATATGCGCTGAATGCACCGTCGCCCGATGTCCCACCGTTACGAAATCTTCTAAAATCGTCGGTTCCCCCGGATCGCCGTGCAAAACTGCCCCGTCTTGGACGTTCGTCGATGCGCCGATTTCAATGCGTTCGAGATCGCCGCGCGCGATCGCACCATACCAAAGACTCGCGCCCTTCCCAAGCGTCACGCGACCGATAAGCGTCGCATTGGGTGCAATAAAGGCAGCAGCAGAAATATCTGGGGGCGAACCGAAGACATCGAGATGATGGAAGTTCATCGAAAATTTTGGGCGTTGAAACCCCGTTGTATGTACGCAGGGTATGAGACTGAGCGATCGCTAAAAATAAGCCCTACAGTTACCGATTTTACCCGACACTCGCACTCAGGATTGCTTTTGCGCCGCCCTTGTCGGGAAAGTTTTGCTTTGAGAGCGGTGGATTCGGTCGATCGAGCCACATTTAACGCTACTCTATAGAGCGTTGGGGATGTCGAGGGTTAAACAGATAACAGAATGAGAATTAAGGTTCTCAGACTTCAGAATTGAGAAGCGGTTCTTTATCCTTAGCCTATGTCATCATAGAGAGAAGAAGACTCGAGGGTTTGAATGAATCTACTTTTAGGGGAGGGACATAAAAATGAGGACAGCGCGGCTACTCAATATACAAATTATGCAATATTTCTGAGAAGTCTATCTAGGTCTTAAATAACTCATGACGCTCAATCCTGGTTTGCAGTATCCTATTTTTGGAGCAGAGATCGAATGTCCTCACTGCCGTCAAGCAATTCCCGCCTTAACCTTAACCGACACCTATCTCTGTCCCCGTCACGGTGCTTTTGAAGCCGATCCAAAGACGGAAGAATTAGTACACTTGCAGTCCGGTCGTCACTGGCGGTTGTGGAATGGTGAATGGTATCGACAGCACACGCATCCGGACGGCATTCGTTTTGAAATTCACGAAGCCCTCGATCGCCTCTATACTCAAGGCTATCGTGCCACCAAAGTCATTATCGCTCGCCGCTACAAAGATTTAGTCAGCGCCTACTTAGAGCGCAGCGCGCCTTGGCGAGGAAATCCTACCGAACTTCAAGCGCCGAAATTGTACGGCTTGCCGGTCGATTTTAGTCCCGAACCGTGCGACGATCCCTGCTGGGAAACGATCAATTTCGAGTTAGAAAAAGAACCGGGCGTTCCCGTGCGCTATCCCTATTTTCGCTTATTTGAGTGAGCCGATGTTTCATCACGCTTCGATTCGCACGGCCGATATTCACCGCGCGATCGCGTTTTACGAACAGTTGGGATTTACCGTTTGCGATCGCTTTACCACCGGCTACACGCTTGCTTGTTGGATGGAAGGACTCAATGGGCGAATCGAACTCATTCAAATTCCCGAACCTGCCCCCGCACCCGATGCCTTCAACGACGAACATTATGTCGGCTTCTATCATCTTTCTTTCGATCTAACCGATTCTTGCCCCGATTTATCGAGTTGGTTGCAAGATTTGCAAGTTCGGATTTTGCAGGTTTCGCAAACGGAAGCCTCGGCTTTGCAACCACTAAAGATTTTGCTCGCACCGCAACAACAAGCGATCGGCGATCGCGTCTATGAAGTCACTTTTATTGCCGATGCCGACGGCCTACCTTTAGAATTTATTCGACAATTGAACAAATAATATTAATTCGTAATTCGTAATTCGTAATTCGTAATTTAATGACTCCTTTTTATCGTTAAATTTAAATCGGTTCGTTATCCATTATCCATTGTCAATTAACCTATGTCTGTTTTTAACAGCGAACGCCTACTTTTTTCGCCTGCAACACCGGAATTCGATGCAATTCCGGTTATTTTTGCTTTTCCGAATGAATACAACGTCGGAATTTCTAGTTTAGGGTATCAAGTCGTTTGGGCGACTTTAGCCGTGCGATCGGATCTCGAAGTTTCTCGTTTATTTACCGACGCGCGCGAACCCCTCCCCCACCATCCCGAATTATTAGGATTTTCGGTTTCTTGGGAATTAGACTACATCAATATCTTGAATTTACTCGAATCGCTTCAAGTTCCCCTACGCGCCGAACAACGCAGCGAAAATACGCCCCTCATTTTTGGTGGCGGTGCGGTATTAACAGCCAATCCCGAACCCTTTTCTGCCTTTTTCGATATTATTTTATTGGGCGATGGCGAAGAATTACTCGATCGCTTCATCGATGCTTATCAAGAAGTCAGAACGCAACCCCGCACCACTCAATTGCGCCATCTCGCAACAGTTCCCGGCGTTTATGTCCCCAGTTTATACGAAATTACCTATACCAGTCCCGACGGCGAAATTGAGTCGATTCAACCGATAGATAGCGACATTCCCGCCATTATCCAAAAACAAACCTATCGCGGCAATACTCTATCCGCCTCGGTTGTCGTGACGGAAAAGGCAGCTTGGGAAAATATTTATATGGTAGAAGTGGTGCGAAGCTGTCCGGAAATGTGCCGTTTTTGCCTTGCGAGTTATTTAACTTTACCCTTTCGGACAGCGAGTTTAGAAGATGCTTTAATTCCCGCGATCGAACGCGGATTGCAGTATACTCATCGCCTTGGTTTGTTGGGCGCATCGGTAACGCAACATCCAGAGTTTGAAAATTTACTCGATTTTATTGCTCAGCCTAAATTCGATGACGTTCGCTTGAGTATTGCTTCAGTACGGACGAATACAGTAACGGAAAAGTTGGCAAGAACGCTGACTAAACGGGATACGCATTCGATTACGATTGCCGTAGAAAGTGGTTCGGAAAAGTTGCGCCGTATTGTTAATAAAAAGCTGAGTAATGAGGAGATTATCGAAGCAGCGAAAAACGCGATCGCGGGCGGCTTAAAAGCGATGAAACTTTATGGTATGGTGGGCATACCAGGTGAAGAGCAAAGCGACCTCGAAGCAACCGTCGCGATGTTGCAAGCCGTGAAAAAAGTTGCGCCGGGATTGCGTTTAACCTTTGGGTGCAGCACCTTCGTTCCCAAATCCCATACGCCGTTTCAATGGTTCGGAGTCAACCCCGACGCGCAAAAACGCTTGCAATGGCTGCAAAAACAATTGCGTTCTAAAGGGATAGACTTGCGACCGGAGAGTTATAATTGGTCGGTCATACAAGCGCTGATTTCGCGCGGAGATCGCCGTCTTGCACCTTTGCTAGAACTGACGCGGCATTATGGCGATTCTCTCGGCAGTTACAAGCGCGCTTTTAAGGAATTAAAAGGAAAGTTACCGCCGCTTGACTTTTACGTTCATTCGTGCTGGGAAAGAGAACGAGTTTTGCCGTGGGAACATTTGCAAGGCCCTTTGCCGCGATCGACTTTATTAAAGCATTTAGATAATTCGTAATTCGTAATTCGTAGTTCGTAATTCGTAATTCGTAATTCGTAATTCATCACTCAGAATTCCCAATTCCCCATTCATAACTCATAATTCATCATTCATAATTCCCTAAATGTCTCTCGATATCTTGCTCCTTTGGACGGTGTGCCTCTCCTGCTTTTCAATCTTAATTCGAGCGATTCGTTCGCCTTACTATCGAGGTTGGAGCGTTGTATCGAGTTGTATTTTAGCACTGACAATTGCTTTAGCTTTTTTGGCTCCCAAAGTAGCGATCGCGATTGGCGGGAGTTTGTGGGGTATGTTAATTTTACTGCCCTTGCTCGGTTCGGCTCGAGTTAACAAACTCGTTTTCCAACAGCGCTATCGAACGGCACGCAGATTGGCGATGCAATTGCGCTGGCTGCACCCCGCTGATGGTTGGCTGGAACACCCCCAACTGTTACTCGCGCTGGAGATGGGACAACAGGGCGCAATGAACGACGCGATCGCTATTTTAGACAAATATCGCAGCGAACAAACGCCTTTTGGCCGTCAAGCCACCACCTTACTCTACTCAATAGGAGCCTATTGGGAAGAACTGCGTACTTGGGTAGAATGCCACATTCCCGATAGCCTCCTACGTCAAGAAACCCATCTCCTGCCTCATTATTTGCGCGCCTTGGGCGAAGTGGGAGAACTTGATGTTCTCGCAGTGCAAGCCGAACGTTACTTACCTTTGCTCGAACAAAATCGTAACGCGATCGCGGCTAATTGGGTCCGAATGTTAACCCTTGCCTTCTGCGGTTATCCCCAGCAAGTCGCACAACTCTTCGACAGTTCCTTAAAAAGCTATAGCCCGAAAATCAAAGAATTTTGGCTCTTAACCGCTCACATCGCCGCCCAACCTCAAGAACTCTCCTACCGCGAAAAACTCGCCGCCCTATCCACCTCCGAAGATGCCCTACTCAGCAATTCCATTGCTTGGCGTTTGGCGCAAGAAAACCGGTTAAACTCGCTGCCGCTAGCCGATCGTTCTCGTGCTATTGTCTCTAATTTTTGCCGAGAAGTGAAAGAGCCTATCTCTTACGCTCGCGCCCTTACTTTTATTCCTAAAGCCGCTTATGCAACTTACACTTTAATTGCGATTAATTGCGTTTTCTTTCTGCTAGAAATAAAACTGGGCGGCAGTGAAAATGAAGAAGTATTATATCAACTCGGTGCTGTCGTTCCTACAGAAATTCAAAGCGGTCAATGGTGGCGATTAGTTAATGCTAACTTTCTCCATTTTGGGGCGGCCCATCTGATTACCAATATGATCGGGCTATATCTACTCGGCCCTTTTGTCGAGTTGCGCTTACAATTTTTCCGCTATTTACTGATTTATTTTCTCTCCGGAATTGGTTCGATGTATGCGTTTGCTCAAATCGCCCTTCGTGTCAACTCCCCCGAACAATTATTATTAGTTGGTGCTTCGGCTTCAATTATGGGCTTAATCGGCAGCACGACGGCAATTTTACTCAAAGGTTGGCTGTTTGAAAAGAGCCGAATAGCCGCTCAACGCTTGCGATTAGTGGCTCTCATTATTATCGTGCAAATTATCTTTGATTATGCCATGCCGCAGGTGAGCTTTTTAGCTCATGCCTTGGGATATACGATTGGCTTCATCGCTGGTGTTTTGTTAATTATCAAGTAATTCTTTAAAATTGATTGAAACTCTTATTCTTCATTACGCGGTCTGCCCAAAGTGGTAATGTAAACGATCGCTTCATCAGCAGGAATCCCTAAAACTTCATTAGCGCGATCGTCAAAGAAACCGCCGATTCCGCTAACCCCTAAGCCGAGATGAATCGCTATGAGATTGAGGCGTTGTCCGAGGTGTCCGGCATCCATATGCAAGTAACGGTAAGCGCGATCGCCGTATTTCGCGATCGCGCGTTGCAAGTCAGCCGTATGAAACACGACGACTCCTGCATCTCTTCCTAACTCTTGCCCCAAACAGAGGTAATGCACCTCCTGTTGAAAGTTTTTAAAACGAATTTGCCGTAATTCTTGTGCTTGAGGGGCAAAATAATAGCAGCCGACATCGAGATCTTCGACATTTAAAACCACAATAAAAGTTTGCAGCAAACCGAGATCGAAATAGTCCGGCGCAGCATCCAGTCCGCGAGCGCTATAATCTTGGGGCTGGTAGGTGAACCCCAAAATTGCTTTCAACTCGGCTAAATTTAAACTTCCTCCAGAATAGGTGCGCGTCGAACGCCGCCGCAATATCGTCTGTTCCAATCCTTTCAACCTTTCCCCAAAGTCAATCGGGGGAGTTGCCATCGGAACTTTCAAACAGAACGGAAAATTATACTTATCTTCTAAGCTCGCTTCTTGCAGGGGTTCTGCGGTTGATTGCAGGGTTTTAATTTTTGTAGCGCGGTGCAAATAACCGAGAAGTTCGCCATCGGATAGTTCGGGATAGTCTCTCTCAATCGTCGAAGGAAGAACCGTTCGGCTCAATCGCGAAGTCGGTTCGCCTGCTTCCACGTCAGCGAGGGGTAAAACTGCGATCGCGCCTTCGCGTTCCGCATCAAAATAAAGTAAATTGTCGATTGCCTCGTCATTAAAACCGCCAATTAAATGAGGGCGATAACCATTAATTGCGCCTGCCAGTTCGAGATTGCCCAACAGATGTCCCGTATCGAGAAAAATGCGACGATAGGCGCGATCTTCGTAGCGCCAAGCCGAACGATAAAAAATCGCCGAAACGATAAGAGTTAAGGGAATTTGCGCGATCGCAGGATGATTGAAACAAGCCCCTTGCAACTCCAGGCTGACCTCTTTTTCCCAAAAACGAACTAAGGAATGAGTTTGGCCTTGATAATTATAAAGACCGGGGGGCAAAATTTCCGTCCCGCGCGAAATCAGGTAGAGTTCGGCGGGATATAACCCCCCCGCCGAAGGGGCGGCGCGCAAATAAACAGGCGGACCGAACAATGTCGCCATTTTCGCCGTAATCCCGTAGCTGCACAGCAAAAAGCGAGACAGTCGCCGCCATTGTCGCGCCGCCCGCGAACCGCTATCGCCGTCGGATAATACGGCTTTCAGGTCAAAAACCTGCCCAATTTTGTACTCCTTAAAAGGATAAGGCTGCTGGGATGGGTCGAGCGTTTTTCCTTTAGAGGCAATCGTTTCGGGATCGTACTTGGTGCGCTGGTGGTAGTATTGGGCGATCGAATTGTGAAAGGTTGACATCGGGTCAGTAGTATTAGCAACGATCGATACGTTAGTTCGAGGGAAGAAAAATTGTTGTTACCGAGACAGGACAATACTTTCAGCCCAATAATTTCCAAAATCCTCAACCACGATAATTATTTATTATATCTCGTCTTGACTTCCCTCAAATCTTCTGTAATGTGGATGATTTTTGCCTCGATTCCTTCGTTCATCAAGCGCGATCGTGTTGATGGCTGGCTTCAAAAAAATTGCTAATCCAAGTCCGATTCGACTTCGACAAGCAAACGGCGAAAGTCCTGACCCCGTAAGCTCGGGGGCTAGAGGGGCAGGTGTATGCAAAATTCGCTCCCCTGACCCAATTGCGATCGCGCTTCCAGTTTACCGCCGTGTTTTTCAACAATAATTTGCCGCGCGATCGCCAGTCCCAATCCCGTTCCTTTTCCCACCATTTTAGTGGTGAACAGATGATCGAAGATGCGATGTCTGATTTCGCTCGCCATTCCCGAACCGTTATCGGCGATCGCGATCTTAACCCATCCTTCTTCGAGGCGCGTCTGAATCGTAATCCGATTGGGCTTAGCTTGAATCTCAGCAAAACTGCGTCCCGCATTAGACTCTTCTAACGCATCGATCGCGTTAGCAATAATATTCATAAATACCTGATTGACCTGTCCGGCGAAACAAGTGACTTCGGGGAGATTACCGTAATCGGTAAAAACTTCAATTTCCGGACGAACTTCGTTCGCTTTAAGGCGATGCCGCAGAATCAGGAGGGTACTATCAATTCCTTCGTGCAGATTAAACGGTTGCTTGAGTTGACTCTCGGCTCGAGAAAAGATGCGGAGACTCTTACTAATTGCTTTAATGCGAGCGCTTCCATCTTTCATCGCAGCGATGATTTTCGGCAAATCTCGCCGCAGGTAATCGAGATCGATCTCCTCGAGTAAGTCTTCAATTTCCGCACTGACATGAGGATAGCTCTCGGTGTAGCGATCGAGCAGATGCAACAAATCCATAATATAAGTTTCAATCGCGCTGACATTGCCGACAATCGACCCAATCGGATTGTTAATTTCGTGAGCGACTCCGGCGACTAAATTCCCCAAAGCCGACATCTTTTCGCTCTGAATTAATTGCAGTTGAGACTGGGAAAGTTTCTTTAATACAGCCTTCAGTGCAAGGGTTCGTTCCTCAACCTGCTCTTCTAGATGTTGTTTGAGTTGCTGGAGTTGGAGGTGAGTCTTAATTCTAGCCAGCACTTCTTGCTCTTGAAAGGGTTTAGCAATATAGTCCACTGCACCGACAGCGAACCCCTTGACTTTGCTGTCAGTATCCGATAGGGCGGTAATAAAGATAATAGGGATATCTGCTGTCTTCGGATCGGCTTTCAGTCGCCGACAGGTTTCAAAGCCATCGATTCCCGGCATTTGTACGTCCAACAAAATCAATTCCGGAGGGTGGGTTTGCACGCGCTTGAGGGCGCGCTCTCCATCAATCGCGGTCGCTATTGTGTAGCCCACTTCAGCCAGCATTTCACCAATAACTTCTAAATTAGCTGGCGTATCATCAACAACTAAAATCCGTCCCTGACTCGACATTAAACCTTATCCTCAACCCGATAATTTTGCAGTAATTCTTCGATTTCTTCAGCCTGAAATTTTTTGGCCAACTTAAGGATGGGCGCTGCAAACCCAGAATAGCGCTCGTCCGATGCCACTAAGCTTTGGATACGCTCGCGCAACGCTTTTAAATTAGCTTCCCGTGCCAATTCCAGCAAGACAGCCACTTCTTCCGAGGGGGGGTAGAGGATGCCTGATGAAGATTCTCCCTCAGAAGGTGCATCGATCGCTACAGATTCATAAACCCAGTCTAGCTCGATATAGGTCCGGATTAGGTCAAATAATTCATTGGCATCAACGGGTTTGTTCAGAAAATCATCGCCCCCGGCGTTGAGAGACTTCTGGCGATCGATTTCCGACACGGAGGCAGAAGATACCAGCACCTTTAAAGACTCGAGATCCGGGTCTTGGCGAACCCGCTCGAGCAATTCAAACCCGTTCATGACGGGCATGACGATATCGGTGATAACCAAATCGGGGCGTTCTTGGCGCATTTTCTCCCATCCTTCGCGCCCATTGAGGGCAGTCCTGACGATAAAACCGAGGGGTTCTAATAAGTTGACCAAAACGGTAGTATTTTCCCAGCGATCGTCGATGACGAGAATGTAACGGCGCGGCCCTGTGTAACCGACGATCGTTTGACCCCGATGGATGGAATTTTGTCGAACCCAATCGGTACCGATCGGCAGTTCGACTTCAAAGAAAAATTGACTGCCAATTCCAAGTTGACTTTCGACCTGGATGCGTCCTCCCATCAACCCGACAATCTGCTGGCAGATCGCCAATCCCAAGCCCGTTCCTTCCGCTTGGCGCGTCTTATCGCCGACTTGTTCAAACGCTTGGAAAAGGCGATCGCGGTCTTCCGGTGCAATCCCCACGCCGGTATCGGCGATCAGAAATTTCAAGCGAACGTCGGTAGGAGAAGAGCGATCGCTTGCTGCTACCGTCAGCGAAACCGAGCCGCAATCGGTAAATTTAATCGCATTGCCGAGCAAATTAATTAAAACTTGACGCAGGCGTTTTTCATCAACTTCAACACTTTCCGGCAGATTGGGATCGAATTGTGTGATAAAATCGACTCCTTTTTGCTCGGCTCGAATCCGACAAATTTCGACAACACTTTGCAGGAAAGAACAGACATGAATCGCTTTGGGAGCGAGTTCGAGCTTGCGGGCTTCAATTTTGGAGAGGTCGAGAATGTCGTTAATTAAGGTGAGCAGATGGGAACCGCATTGATAGATAATATCGATGCCGTTACGCTCTTTTTCAGGAAGAACTTTAGAGCGACTGAGGATTTGAGCGTAACCGAGAATGCCGTTGAGCGGAGTTCGCAGTTCGTGACTCATATTGGCGAGGAATTCACTTTTGGCTTGGTTGGCGCTGTCGGCTGCATCCTTCGCGATCGCGAGGGCAAGCGTTTGATTGCGGGCTTGTTCGAGTAACACCAGGTTTTGGCTAAAAATATCGCTAAAGGTCGCAGCAAGGAAACCAATTTCATTGGCGGGCATTGCGGGGGGTGTCGTAAAATGCTCGGTTTCGCGACTGTGAAGGATGGCTTGCTGCAAGCGATAAATCGGATTGACAACGCTGCGACGAATCAGGAAGGCGGTTAGCCCCAAGATGACGGCAATGCCCGCGATCAGGGTAATGGTGGAGGTGAGAAAGGTTTGCTGAACGTTTTCCTGCATTTGTTCGGCATCCAACATCACGATCGCGAGTCCCCGTTTGCCGCCCGCACTGAATAAGGCACTACTGAAAGGGAGTAAACCCACTAACACCGTTTTGCCTTGTAGAAGCAGGCGATCGCTCGTTTCTACCCCCGTACTGGCAGTTTGTTCCATCCGGGCTGCCAGTTGAGGATAAACGTCCTTATAAGGACGAGTTTGGGTAAACCCGGAACTATGCGCGATAACCCGTCCGTCGGGGCGGACGATCGCAATTTCCTTCACAGCGGGTAGGGTCGCGTAGTTCTGGACAACGCGCTGTAAAACGCTGGTGTTGTCGAGTTCGAGCAATCCTTCGGTAGCAAATTGCAATCCTTGATTGATGGAAGAGGCGCGTTGTTGGACTTGTTGCTCTAAATTGCGGCGGGTTAAGTGATAGTTGAGGCCGAGGGTGGTGAGTCCGACCGCAATGAGGGAAAGCCCCAAGCTGCCGAGTAGTTGTTGGGAGAGACTGCGCCGTTTGGGGGAGGAGGTGTGGGTTATGGTTTTTTCCATTCCTTCATGGCGGTTTTAACCGCGCGATCGTCGATTTGGATATCTTCGCGGATGACTTGGCGATGGCGAGTATCGTTTTTGAGGAGTTGGATGATTTCTTGTTTGGCTTGCTGGAGGCGATTGTCAAACATCCGTTGATTGAGGGCGATATCGCCTTGTTTGAGTCCGGAATAGTCTTTGGTAAAAGATTCTTTGGTTTGGTTTAATTGTTGAGCGATATTTTCAAAGACTTTATCGGGTTGAGTTTCTACTGCATGGATAGTATCGAACCAAGCGAGGATGAATTGAACGAGTTCGGCTTGGTGTTCGTTGGCGTAACTGGCGCGCGTTGCCAAACCGTCAATCACAAGACTATCCACGTCTTTGGTGGTAAAAATGATTTTGCCTCCGATTTCTCGGGCGGTTTGCCCGAGTAAGGGTTCCCAAACGACGGCAGCATCGACTTGACCTTGTTTTAACAGTTGTACTGCGGTGTCGTTGGAGACATCTTTGATTTCAATATCGTTGGGTTGGAGTTTGCTGGCTTTTAAGGCTTCTAAGAGGATGAGGTGACTGACGGTTCCGAGTTTGGCGGCGACGGTTTTTCCGCGCAGTTCGGCGACGGAGTTGAGGTTGGGGCGTGCAACGATGCCGTCGGAACCGTAGGAAATATCGACGGCCATGATGTAGGCGGGGCGATCGTCTCCGGGATCGACTTGCATCGCTTCCCAGAGTGGGACGAAACTGGCATCGAGGGAACCGCGAATTGTGGCTCGGATGTTGTCTTGCTGGTTGTTGAATCGTACCAGTTCGACGTTGAGGCCGCGTTTTTTAAATAACCCTGCATCTTTGGCGTAAAGCGCGATCGCGTATCCGGGCCAGTTATTCATCCCCACGCGCAGGGGTTTGGGGGACGAATCGAGTTTGGCGACGCATCCCTGAACGCTTGTCGTGACGACGAGCGCGATCGCAAACAGGAACAAAAAGATGGGTTTAAGTTTGACGAGCATTTTGAACGGGGGTCGCGAGTAGCAATCAGTGGCGACATCTTCTCAAGTTAGTATGCCCTTTATCGAACTTCGGTCAACCATTTTTTCTTCTCCCAAATTGTAAAAGTAGATTACTCGCGCCGATCGGTCGTGGCGGCGTTAATACAGGGGGAGTGTTAAGATAAATTCCGTTCCTCTACCCGGTTCGGAGTTGACCGCGATCGCGCCGCCGTGTTTTTCAACGATAATTTGCCGTGCGATCGCCAATCCCAGCCCCGTTCCTTTCCCTACCGCTTTTGTGGTGAAAAGGTGGTCGAAAATACGTGCTTTCACTTCGGGCGACATTCCCTTGCCGTTATCCGCGATCGCAATTTTAACGAACTCTCCTTCAAACCGAGTCTGAATGGTCACGCGATTTTGCTGGGCTTCAATCTCGTCAAAACTGCGCCCGGAATTCGCCTCCTCTAACGCATCGATCGCATTAGCAATAATATTCAAAAACACCTGATTGAGTTGTCCGGGAAAACAATCCACTTCCGGCAGAACGCCGTAATCGGTTGCGACTTCAATCGCCGGACGTTCCTTTGTCGCTTTGAGGCGATGTTTGAGAATCAAAAGCGTACTGTCAAGACCTTCATGAAGGTTGAAAGGAACTTTCTCATCTCGATCCGCCCGGGAGAACGTCCGCAAACTGGTACTAATACTAGCAATTCGCTCGCATCCAACCTGCATCGATTCCAACATTTTGGGCAAATCTTCTAACAGATATTCCAAGTCAATTTCTTTGGCTTTTTTAGCAACTTCCTCGCTAGTAAAGGGACACTTTTCTCGATAGAGTTCTAGGTATTCTGTTAAATCCCGAACGGCAATACTGACTTCGGTAATATTCCCAGCAATAAACCCCACTGGATTGTTAATTTCGTGAGCGACACCGGCAACTAAATTGCCCAACGCCGACATTTTTTCGCTTTGTACCAATTGCAATTGCGATTGCTCCAGTTTTTGGGTATAGTCTCGGGCTTGCTGGTAGAGCCTTGCATTTTCAAGAGAAATCGCTGCTTGAGTGCAGAGAAAGTTGAGAACCAGAAGGCGCTCTCGAGTGAAAACTCCCCGCGCTTCCTGATTTTCGAGATATAAAACTCCAACTAAATTGTTTTGCTGGGCTACTTGGCTCCTCATGGGGGCGATTATCGGCAAACACAGTACGCTTTTGGGTCGATGCTCCTCTAAATAGCGATCGATAACGGGTAGCTCGGTTTGGAGATGGTCGATAATAACGGTTTTTAAGGTATTTTTGACATACTGGATGGCTCGAACGGGAAGGGTTGGATTGTTTTCTAAGGGAACGGCTTGTAAAGTGATGTCTTTTAAATTTGCCATCACTCGAACCTGCCCTTCACCTTGGCGATATAGAATCAATGCACATTTATCCGCGCCCGAATTTTCGAGCATCGTGCTAACGAGAATTTCTAGTAATTCATCGAGTTGAATCGCGCTCGATATCGTCTGGGAAACCTTCAACAGCGCAGCAAAATCAAAGGTATTATTAAGCGTCGTACTCGAAGAAGTCTGGCTGTGGGTTGGGTAGGCCGAAGCGTTCTGATTGGCTAGGGTTTCTAAAATCGCTAGTGAGGATGTGGCTTTTTGTAGGATCGGTTCCAACAGACAGGAATAACGCAGTTCTAATTCGTTGGTTTTGGCTTTTGCACCCCATTTGGCATACCCGTAGTAAGCATCTTGCATATAGCCCGCCGCAACGTTAATTTTGCCGCAGTTGAGATAAAATTTGGCGGCGAGTTCGTTCGCGAGGCTCTCTTCGGGAAGGTTGCCGTTGGTTTTCGCAGTGGCGATCGCGCGATCGTATCCATCGCGAGCTTGATGATTTTGCCCCAAGACGCGGCATTGCTCGGCTTCGACGAGATCCACCTTATGCTGGTGGTTCATGGGGGCGTAGCGCGCCCAATAATCGGTGAGTTGCTGTTGGTTGCGAGCGACTCGCTCGAAGGCGGCGGCGGCTTCTGGCGCTTGCGCGTCTAGTTGGGCAAGCAGACTGAGCGAATCGTAGAAATAGTACGCGGGTTCGCCAATCATCCCCGCCCCCGCCACGAGATAACGCTCGACTTCAACACTCTGCTGGCGCGCCGATTCGATATCCTCAAATAAATAGCACAGCATTAACTTGTAGAGGTGGAAAAAACACAAGCCATGCACGTCCTTCGCTTCGATCGCGCGGGGGATATCGGTTTCTTCTTCGAGCGCTTCGCCGGATAAAATACAGGGGTTCGCGCTCGCTCCCAACAAATTGAGAATGGGCTGCCAATAAATGCGACACCACTTTTCGGGGGGTTTTTGCTTGAAGTGAACCAGCGCTTCGGTGTAAGCGCGAGTTTCTTGCTCTAAAGATTCCAGCGGCTGACCGCACCAAAAGGAATTAAGACAGTATAAATGGGCTAGAAAACCGACAAATTCGAGGTTGCCGACTTCTATCGCTGCGGCGTAGCCTTGTTTGATGAGCGGTAACATTTCTCGGGTGTGGGCGTTGCGGTGCAGCAGAAACATTCCCGCAACGAATAAGACCTCGGGCTGGGCGGCTTTGTCCTCGAGCTTGGAGATGAGGTTCAGCGCCAGCTTGCCGAACTTAACGCCACTGTCGATATCGTGCCAAACATTGCAAGCGAGAATGCCGTAGCAAACGTAAGCAAAAGCTGAGGCGTTGGTATTGCCGAATTGAATCGAAAGTTTAACCGGGTACGATATCAGTAAGGGAAATAAGGGCGACCCGGAGATATGGGCGGCGGGGATAATGCGGGTGATAATTTGCACGATCGCGATTTTTTCGGGATCGCTCATTATCGGCAAGTCGATTAAGCTTTCAACATCGCGCGAACCGATCGCAGCATTGATTTCGTCGATGGTTTGCCCTAAGTCTTGCTCGGTGGGATGCTCGGGAAAGCTCACTCCGAATTGCGCGGCGAATTTGCGGGCGATGGCAATGGCTTCAATCAGTTGACCTCGAGCGAAACTGGCAATAATTTGGGTGCGATAAACGCTGGCGCAATCGAGCAAAACGCGCGATCGCGCGATCGCAATCTCGATATATCGTTCCATCGCTTCAAAGTCACCGCCCAGCATTGCCAGTTCGGCAGCAGCTTCATAAAAAGCCAAACTCATTTCGTATTGCCGCTCCCAAGCCTGCGCTCCCAGCAAGCTCAATCCCCGTTCTGCATACTCGCATCCGGCTTGGTACGCCGTTGCCGCTCTGGCTTTACGGCAGGCGATGAGATTGAGGCGCGCGAGGTCGTCGCGTTCGTCTTGCTCGGAAATTAAAGCCGTACCGTAGTTGAGTTGATTGACCAGTTCAAAGATGCGTTCTTCTCGCGCGTCGGGCGAAAGACGCTCGAGCAATAACTGTCCGATTTGATAGTGGGTGCTTTGTTTTTGGGCTTCGGGAATGAGAGAGTAAGCGGCTTCCTGGACGCGATCGTGCAGGAAGCGATAGTGGACATTTTCGCGCCGGTGTTCTGTTAAATGCTGTTGCTCGGTGCTGAGGTAAAACTTATAGATTTCGGTCTGCGGTAGGATGAGTCCTTCTTGGAGGGCGCGCCATAAAGCCACTGCAACATCGGCTCGCGGTTTCTGGGAAACGATCGCTAAAGTTTCTAGTTGGAATTGATTGCCGATACAAGCGGCTAATTCGAGCAATAATTGGGTTTCTGGGGGGAGTTTTTGCACTCGCTCGGCCATGAATCTTACGACATCTTCGGTTAGCGAAAGATCGTTGATTTGGGTGAGGTCGCATTCCCAGTAACCGCGATCGCGATTGAAAACAATCTGTCCGTCGTCGTGCAAGGCTTTGAGAAATTGCGTCAAAAAGAAGGGATTGCCTCGAGTTTTGCGATCGACCAGTTCGGTTAACGGTCGCGCCCTCTCTTTGGAACAATGTAAGGTATCGGCGACTAATTGGTTTGTTTCCTCAAAGGCGAGCGGTGCGAGGGTCATGGTATTGACCATTTTCCCCGCTTTTTTCAAT
This sequence comes from Oscillatoria sp. FACHB-1406, assembly GCF_014698145.1. Classification (NCBI taxonomy): domain Bacteria; kingdom Bacillati; phylum Cyanobacteriota; class Cyanophyceae; order Oscillatoriales; family Oscillatoriaceae; genus Oscillatoria; species Oscillatoria sp. FACHB-1406. Next base: position 174,858 of record NZ_JACJSM010000007.1, read on the forward strand.
TCTTCCACCGTCAAAATGAAGGGATGAGCGGCCGAAACTTCATTATCGCGGTAAGCTCCCAGCAATAGCAAATGGCGGCGATCTTCCATTAACAGTTCGATTAACTTCAGCGACGCGCTATCTACCCATTGGAGGTCGTCGAGGAAAATCACTAGGGGATGGGCGCGAGTGGCGAAGACGGCAATAAATTTAGGGAGGAGTAAGTTGAAGCGATTCTGGACGGCGCTACCAGAAAGTTCCAGCAGTGGCGGCTGCGGGCCGATGATTTGTTCGAGTTCGGGAATGACATCGATTAAGACTTGTCCGCTGTCTCCGAGGGCTTCTAAAATCTTGGTTTTCCACGCTTGTAATTGTCCCTCGGATTCGGAGAGTAGTTGCGCCATCAAGTCCCGGAAGGCTCCGACAAAGCCGGAAAACGGAAGATTGCGATTGAAGAGATCGAACTTGCCTCTGATAAAATAGCCGTGCTGGCGCGCGATCGGTTTGTGAACTTCGTTAACGACGACCGTCTTGCCAATTCCGGAAAATCCCGCAACCAGCATCATTTCAACCTGCTCGTGCGAGGCGGATTTCGTGGGGTTAGCCACCCGTTCAAAAGCGTCGAGCAAGGTTTGAACTTCGGCTTCCCGTCCGTAGAGTTTTTCCGGGATAATGAAGCGATCGCAGAGATCTCGCATCCCCAACTCAAACTCGGCGATGGTTCCGCTTTCCTGCCATTGTTTCTGGCATTGCTCGAGGTCGTATTTTAGCCCCAAAGCGCTTTGATAGCGATCTTCGGCATTCTTGGCAAGCAGTTTTAATACGATGTGCGATACTTGGGGCGGAATGCCGGGGTTAACCTCGTGGAGGGGGACTGGTAACTGCGCGATATGAGCGTGGACTAACTCTAGTGGCTTTTTGGTTTGAAAGGGTAACTGCCCGCTTAGCAGTTGGTAGAGGGTGACACCTAAACTGTAGAAGTCGCTGCGGTAGTCTACCCCTCGATTCATCCTCCCAGTTTGTTCTGGGGAAATATAAGCTAGCGTTCCTTCTAGCGAGTTGGGGTTCTGGATTTCTTGGGTTTCTTTGGGGAGTAGCGACGAAATGCTAAAGTCGATGAGTTGGATCTGCCCGGTTTCGGGGTGAATCAGGATATTGGCGGGTTTGATATCTTTGTGGATGACGCGCTGGGCGTGCAGTTGGTGCAAAATTTCAGCGATTTGCAGGGCGACGTGCAAGCTCCCGCCTACGTCGAGCGGCTGTTGCTGGGTATATTGTACTAGGGAGAGGCTGCCGGTATCTTCCATAACGAGGGCATAGCCATTTTGCCAGGGTTCGAGGCTGAGAGGATTGATGATACCGGGGATGTTGAGATTTTTAGTAATGGTGTATTGATTGCGGAACTGAACCAGTTCGTTGAAGCTTGGATAAATGGCTTGCAGGACTTTAATAATGACCGAACGTTGAGTGGCTAGGTGTTCGGCGCGATAGACGAGGGTTCTGGAACTGGCATAGAGTTGCTCGATGAGGTGATAGCCTGGAAGTTGAGGCGATCGGTTGAGGCAAAGATGAGGGATATCGGACATGATTGCTTAAAAAATTTTATAAAAAGTGAAAAGCGATCGGTGTAGCAGAATACTGCACGGTTAACGCCCTAGGGCTTGGATGGCAGTGAAATTCGCTCGATAAGCAACACCTGAAAGCTTGACTCGTTTCAAGTGCAGACGCGCCTCACCCTTCTTAAGTGAATATCATTCGCTGATGGTTCAGTTAGTAAGGGGAAGTTGTATGGAGAATTCAGTGCCTTGACCCCATTCTGACCGAACTTTAAGCTGACCGCCATGTTTCTCTTCGATAATTTGACGGGCGATCGCCAGTCCCAATCCCGTTCCTTTCCCCACTCTCTTGGTTGTAAATAGTTGGTCGAAGATGCGCGCTTTAAGCTCTGGCGACATTCCCTTGCCGTTATCCGCGATCGCAATTGTAACGTCTTCCTCTTCGGCACGAGTCCGAATTGTAATGCAGTTTGGGTTGGGTTGAATCTCAGTAAAACTACGCCCTGCATTAGACTCTTCTAAGGCATCGATCGCGTTAGCCAGAATGTTCATGAAGACTTGATTTAACTGTCCGGGAAAGCACTCCACTAACGGTAAGTCGCCATACTCCTTGATGACTTGAATTGCTGGGCGATCCTCATTCGCTTTGAGCCTGTACTTCAGAATTAACAACGTGCTATCTAAACCGTCATGGAGATTCGCGAGAACTTTAGATTCGGTATCCGCCCGCGAAAAGATACCGAGGCTGGTACTAATCGCTTGAATGCGATCGGTTGCCCCTTTCATAGATTCTAATAATTTTGGTAAATCTGTTAAGATAAAATCGATATTGTTATCTTCGGCATTCTCTAAAATCTCGATATTTGCATTCGGGTAATGCGTGCGGTACAGTTCTAAATGTTCCAATAGAGATTGGATAGAGTCTTTGACATTAATCGAGCTTCCTTTAAGGAATCCTAGGGGATTATTGATTTCGTGGGCAACTCCCGCAACTAAAATTCCCAATGCCGACATTTTTTCGCTCTGAATCATTTGCGCTTGCGCGATTTTTAACTGTTGCAGCGTTTCCTGTAATGTCCGATTGCGATCGGCAAGGATAAAACTTTGTTTTTCAAGCGCCTCGTTAATTAATTGCAATTCCTTAAAAGCATTTTTCAATCGCACTCGCGATTGTGCCTGTTCTGACAACATCGCCATTAAAATCAAAGTTGTAAACACAATGACGGCAATAAAAGATTGCAGATTAAGTAACGATTGATTCAAATCTGGATGAGCAAAATAACCCAAGTTACGAACTGTACCTAAAATGGCAATTGTCGCGACGACAAACACACTCAGCGTTGCCCCTAAATGCCCGAAGCGGAAAGCCGACCAAACCAGTAAAGGAATCAGCATATAGGCAAAAGTATTTTGATGCCAGAAGACAGCAATACCAATCGAAAAAATCAACCCCGATAAGATTATCGTTTCCGCTATCTTTTTTCCTAAATATGCGGGCTGCTTCCGCAAATATTTAACCCTGGAGTGCTGGCGGTTGCTTTTCAACTGCCAAGATTGTAGCCCCTCCCGAACACTCAACAGTAAAGGCGTAAGAATAAAAATACCGGCAACATTAGAAATCCACCAAACAAGCCAAACGCTTTTGTAAGCAGAACCCGGTATCTTAGCAGCTACAATGAGCATCGCTACGCCTACTGTTGCATTAACTACAGGGCAGAGGAACCCACAATAAAGCAGAAATTTGATAACGTCAGTGACGCGATTGAATGGATAGCTGTAGTAACTCCTTCGGCGCAATAAAGACGTACCCCAAAAAGTTCCGAGAGTTGTTCCTCCTGCAATTCCGCAAACGGCAAAGATTGAAATTGATAAACTTTCTAGACTATTAGCGCTACTAAATGCTTGGATATTCGCTAAAAAAGAACCTAAAAAAACGCCAGGAAGCATCCAATTGCCATAAAGCAATGTTACGCCAACAGCAAGTCCGTCGGGAGGCCAAACCGGAGTGACGGAATTAGGAGTCGAAGCAAGATGTCGCGATAATTCAGCTAAGGAGTAATACAGTAGACCAACAAGAAAATTGACCAGCGTTATTTTGACACTCGCGTTTTTCGGCATACTTATCGATTGCGTCTCACTACCCTGCGAGATTAGTATACCCATTGGCAATAGCTAATCTATGCAGAGTGTAACTCATAATTTTGACAGATGACTAGAGAGCTTATTGTACGGAACAGTGCCTTTTTTTTAGGTTCAATCCCAGAAACGGCAATGCCCACCTGCGTAATCTTGTCAAGACTGAAGAGTTGACCGAAAATAATGGGATTCAAACCCCGTCCTTCTAGGACGGCTTTTCCTGATTCCCGATCGTCTCTCTAGAGTGATGCGAAGCTTCCCACCTCGCATAACTCAGGAAGAACACGAAAGAGAAATTTCAGTGAATTGATATTTTGGCTTTACAGGGGCAAGCTAATCCGGAATTCAGTCCCCCGACCGAGTTCTGAGTTGACCTCAAGGCTTCCCTCGTGTTTTTCAATAATAATTTGACGGGCAATTGCGAGTCCCAAGCCCGTTCCCTTTCCGACTGCTTTCGTCGTAAACAGATGGTCGAAGATGCGAGTTTTTAAGGCTTCGGGAATGCCGATGCCGTTGTCAGCAATAGTAATATAGGCTCGTTCTTTTCCCAGCCTTGTCTTAATGATAATGCGATTGGGAGTTGTTTCAATTTCGCTAAAGGTGCGTTCTAAACTTGCTTCTTCTAAAGCATCGATCGCGTTCGCCAACAGATTCATAAACACTTGATTCAATTGACCCGGATAACATTCAATTTCAGGCAGGTTTCCGTAATCGGTAACAACTTCGATCGCGGGTCGGCGATCGTTGGCTTTAAGTCGATACTTTAAAATCAGTAAAGTGCTATCGAGACCTTCATGCACATTAGCGCTGACTTTATGCTCGCTATCCGCTCTCGAAAAGGTTCGCAGGCTAGTGCTGATGGCTTTGATGCGAGCGATCGCGCCCTGCATCGATGTTAACACCTTCGGACAATCCCGCTCTAAAAATTCAAAATTGATGTCCTCCGCATAATCGAGAAGGGAATCGGGAACATCCGGAAAAGTCGCTTCATACAGTTCCAAATACCCGAACAAATCCTGAAGGTGTTCTTTCATATTCCCAACGCTACCGTTAAGAAAGCCAATGGGATTATTAATTTCGTGCGCGATACCCGCAACGAGATTCCCTAATGAAGCCATTTTCTCACTTTGAACGATTTGTAGTTGAGATTGTTCGAGTTGTTGGGCGTAATCTTGCGCTTGGCGATACAAGCGGGCATTCGTAAGGGAAATCGCCGCTTGCGTGCAAAGGAAATTAAGAACTAACTGCCGATCCCAGGTAAATGCGTCGGCTGCCTGCTGATTTTCGAGGTACAACACGCCCATCAAGTTGCCTTGATTGAGAATGGGCAGCACCAAAACACTTTTGGGCTTATGGGCGAACAAATAGGGATCGCTCGAGAGGAATTTCTGCTTCACATCTTCTAAGGAGACCGCTTCGCGAGTATTTTTAACGTAGTAAATTAAATGAGTCGGGAGGTGCGGATTGCCTTCGAGAGGTTCGGTTTTGAGAAACATCTCCTCGGTTGTGGCTCGGGCTTCAACTTGCCAGATCTCCTTCGCGTCGGGTAGGATGAGGGCGCAACGATTCGCCCCGGAATGTTGAATAATAATGCGGCTTAATTGAGCGATCAATTGTTCGAGGTCGAGGGTTCCCGAAACGCTCTGAGAAGCTTTGAGAACGGTCGTTAGGTCGAGGGTTGCATTGAAATTGGAACTGGAACTCGAACGAGTGGCGGTTAGGCTGTGCAGCGAGAGTTCGGTAGAGGTGAGTGACGCTAGGGTTTCTAGGGAGTTGAGCGAGGTTGCGGGGCGAAGAATCGGCGCAAGCAAGTTGGCGTAGCCTTGTTCCAGGTCGTCGGTTTTGGCTTTCGCTCCCCAACGGGCGTAGGTGTAGTAAGCATCTTGCATATAATTGGCGGCAACCTTTTCTTTGCCCCAGTTGAGATAGAACTTAGCGGCGAGTTCGCAAGTGAGGGCTTCTTCATAGTCATATTTTTGCACTTTTGCCTGCACGATGGCTCGGTCGTAAAAGTCAATGGCTGTTGCTATTTGTCCGTTGAGTCGCGCTTTTTCTGCTTGGATTAAGAGGCATTTATGACGAATATTTTCCGGGCAATCTTTCTCCCAACGGTTTAACCGTTCTTCTAAAAGTTCGATCGCTTGCCAATGCTCCTGACGTTGCTTCTCATCCTCTGCTGCTTTAATGAGTGTTAAGTGCATCAAGATAACATAAAAGACGCTGGAGGGAACTTTAGCGTGGCTGGCAATCGTTTCTTCAATAATTTGGAGTTTGGGAATTAATGCGGGGTAGAGTTCGGGTTGGGAAAATAGATAGGCATGACGAATTTTGACGGAATAAAACCACGATAAGTGATAAGGCGTGTTGCTATATTTCTGTAAATATTCAGCTTCCTTGAAATTATCGTCGTCAAAGCTCGCAGTTGATGGAGTTAAGCCGAGGAGATGGCGAAGGGGTTGTAACACGCCGACGATTAAGGCATCTAAGTTCTCTAAACTGCCGATCTGACGGAGAAAAGCAGCATGGGCAAGGGCGATGGCGTGGAGATCGTCCAAGTTTTTGCCGTAGGTGAGGCGATCGGAACCGCTTTGCATCATGGCAAAGCTCACTGTCAGCCAATTTCCAGCATCCATGCCGTATTTCAAGGCATTTTCATAGGAAGTATCTGCTTCTCGTATGGGGCGACTCCAACTTTGTACGTCTGCGGCAAAGAGGAAATTCGTCATCCCTCGCACGTCTGCGTTATCGAATTGTTCGCATAGTTGCACTGCCATGCTGCCAAATTGATAGGCTTGGGCGGCATTTTTCAACAGGGCATTGGCGATTAAACCATACCCGACATAGCCAAAGGGCGACATATCGCTGTTGCCATACTGCAATGATAGGGTTGTCATTTTGGCGAGGGCGAGTAAGGCGAGGGTGGGTTGACCGTCTAGCCATGCTGCATAGAAAAGGATTTGTAAGATTCGCAGTATTTCGGCAATGGTGTCATCCTCCATTTTGGCGAAGTCGAGGATGGATTCGATCGCGTGCCGTTCTAGGAATCGATCGACGGTGGAGATTTCTTCATCAAGCGTGCGTTGAATGTCCTCTGGCGCTGTCGGCATCGACCAACCCAGCAGTTGCAGGCTTCGATCTTGAATGGCGATTGCTTCTGCATTGCGCCCCTGAAGTTGATACTGGGTCATTTGCACTCGATAGATCGTTGCTTTATCTAGGGGAGTGCGGGCTTGCGCGAGAGCGTCGCTGTAGAGGGTTTCGACGCGATCGAACTCACTGCATAGATAGGCAGCCTCCGAACCGAGGTGATGCAGCGCGTAGAGTAACTCGTAGTCGGTTTGCCAAGCTTCGCTGGGCAGTAGGGCGATGCCGATTTCGCAATAGGTTCGAGCGGCTTGATAGGCGGCACAGAGTTTGGCTTTTGCCGCAGCTTGTAGATTGAGTTGGGCTAGTTGCTTTCGCTCGGAGAAGTTAGCGATCGCGGCTTTCCCTAAATTAAGTTGATTGACTAGAGCAAAAATTTTCTCTTCTTGTTGCTGTTCGGATAAGCCGGAGTATAAGAGTTGACCGATTTTCCAGTGGGTTGAGGTTTTCTGGACTTCTGGAATCAGAGAATAGGCGGCTTGCTGGACGCGATCGTGCAAAAACTTATAGGAGATATCGATCGCGCCGTCGCGATCGCGGACTGTTGTACTCGCCAAATCGCACGCGATCGAGTTGCTTCCGTGAAAAAATTTGTAGGTTTCATTAATCGGAAGAATAAACCCTTCCTGTAAGGCTTTCCACAGATCGCTAGCAGTTTCAACTTCCTCTTGTTCGGAAACAATTGCTAAAGTTTTGAGGTCGAAAGGGTTGCCAATGCAAGCTGCGAGTTTTAATAGCGTTTGGGTTTCTGCGGGCAGTTTCTGCAATTGCAAAGCCATAAACTCGACGACATCATCAGTTAACGATAACTGCCGTACCGCAGTCAAGTTGCACTGCCAATAACATAAATCGGCGTTAAACTGAATCCAACCCTCTTCATAAAGACCTTTCAGAAACTGAGTCGTAAAAAAAGGATTACCTTTTGTTTTTTGATAGATTAATTGAGTTAAAGGTTCGGCGATCTTTTCGCGACAACTCAGGGTATCGGCGACTAACTGATTGATGGTCGTTTCTAAAAGGGGAGCGAGGAAAATCTTTCCGATCCTCGCTTGGCTTTTCTCGATTTCCTGGAGCGTCACTATTAAAGGATGAGCCGGAAACACCTCATTATCTCGATAGGCTCCAAAAATCAATAAATATCCGCGACGGTTTTCCGCCATCAATAACTTGAGTAAGTTCAGCGATGCCAAATCTGCCCACTGCAAATCGTCCAGAAAAAGGACGAGTGGATGTTCTCTCGTCGTAAAAACTTGGATGAATTTCTCAAAGAGTAAATTAAAGCGATTTTGAGCGGCGCTGCCCGATATGGTAGGGATGGGGGGCTGTTTCCCGATAATTTGTTCGAGTTCGGGAATTACCTCGATAATGACCTGTCCGTTTTCACCTACTGCCTCAAGGATTTTAGTTTTCCAAGTTTCGAGTTGGGCGTTAGTTTCACTCAATAACTGCCCCATTAAATCGCGCAATGCCTGCACAAAAGCAGAAAAAGGAATGTTGCGATTGAATTGGTCGAATTTTCCTTTGATAAAATAGCCGCGTTCCCGGACGATGGGTTTGTGAACTTCATTAATGACGGCAGTTTTCCCAATCCCTGAATAGCCAGCAACTAACATGAGTTCTGCTGTCCCTTGGGAAACGTTTTCAAAAGCATCTAATAAGGCTTGAGTTTCGGCTTCCCGTCCGTAGAGTTTTTCGGGGATAATGAAGCGATCGCATAAGTCCCGCGTTCCCAACTCGAAGTTTTCTAGCTTGCCGGTTTCTTGCAGTTGCGCCAAGCATTGTTCGAGGTCGTATTTCAGCCCAAAGGCAGTTTGATAGCGGTCTTCTGCATTTTTTGCCATCAGTTTGGCGACGATGGATGCAATAACTTCAGGCACGCCAATTTCTGTTAAAAAAGGCGATTTTTTAGCAATATGACAATGCACCAACTCCATCAAATCGTTCGATTGGAACGGCAGTTCTCCGGCTAGCAATTCAAACAGCGTTACGCCCAAACTGTAGAAGTCGCTGCGATAGTCGATCGCGCGATTCATGCGTCCGGTTTGTTCGGGGGCGATATAAGCAAGCGTCCCTTCCAGTCGGTTGGGATTTTTGATTTCTTGGGTTTCTTTGGGGAGTAGGGAGGCGATGGAAAAGTCAATCAGTTTAACTTGCTGGGTTTGAGGGTGAATCAGAATGTTAGCGGGTTTAATATCTTTGTGGATGACGAAGTTAGCGTGCAAGGTGTGGAGGATATCGGCGACTTGTACGGCGATCTCTAAGACGCGAGGGACTGAAAGGGAATGTTCTCGGGCATAGTCGCGCAGGGAAACGCCGTCGAAGTCTTCCATCACGAGGGCGTAGCTGTTGCGGTAGGGTTCGAGACTGTAAGGGCGAACGATACCGGGGATATCGAGGTTACGCGCGATCGCGTATTGATTGCGAAACTGTAGGAGTTCGTGAAAGGTGGGATAGTCTTGTTGCAGGACTTTAATCGCAACCGGACAGTTATCAGCTAATCGAACGCCTCGCGAAACAACGGTTTTACGCCCTTCATATAGGGTTTCGATAAAATGATAGCCCGGTAGAGCATTAGTATTATTGACCTCAGCGTTCGTCAGCATAGCCTTTAATCTTATTGTCTCCAATTCTTGTAAGATTAATATTCCCTTCTGCGGAAGGAAATAAACTGGAGGTCAATGAATTGGATGGCGATTACTTTCTTAAATTAAAGGGGAATTTCGATCGCAAATTCTGTACCTTGCCCAATGTGAGAAGTACAGTATAATTGCCCGCCGTGCTGTTCTGTTACAATTTGATAACCAATCGCTAATCCTAAACCAGTACCTTTACCTACGGGTTTTGTCGTAAAGAAAGGATCGAAGACTTTCTGTTGAATACTTTCACTCATTCCAGAGCCATTATCAGCGATCGCAATCCTGACAGTATTTCCCCGGGCAACCTCAGTCATAATGCGGATTTCTGGCGTTTTCGGCGCATCGGGCAGCCTTAAAACATCGATCGCATTACCGATAATATTGAGAAACACTTGATTGAGTTGACTGGCATAGCAATTGAGCAAAGGCAGTTTTCCATAGTTTTTGGTAATGGCAATTTGTGGCTGTCCGGGAGTCGCTTTGAGTCGATGTTGCAAAATCAGTAAAGTATTATCTAAACCCTCATGGATATCGACTTGTTTCATTTCGGATTCGTCAAGGCGGGAGAAGTTTCGCAAACTGAGAACGAGTTGTTTAATCCGATTGGCTCCGGCTTTCATCGATTCCAAAACTTTAATCAAATCTTGCTCGATAAAGCTAAGCTCCATTTCCTCTTTTTTCGCTTCAATTTTCTCGTTTGGTTCGGGATATTCTTCTTGATAAACTTTCAATAACTCAAACAAAGACTTCATATAATCGCCCGTATAGTAAATGTTGGCATTAATAAAATTAACGGGATTGTTAATTTCGTGGGCTACGCCCGCCACCAATTGACCGAGCGCCGACATTTTCTCGCTTTGAATTAATTGAGATTGGGTTCTCCGCAAACTTTGCAAGGCTTCTTCTAAATCCTTCGCTTTACGTTGTAAATCTTTCGTTTTGCGCCCGACTTCTCGTTGGAGTTCTTGGGAATAGTTCTCCACTTCTCGGTACAACCGAGCATTCTCAATTGAAATAGCGGCTTGGGCGGTAATAATTTGGAGAATCTCAAGCCGCTCTTCCGTAAAAGCGCCGAAGGCAAGATCGTTTTCTAAATAAAGAATTCCGATCGCTTGACCTTGCCGAAGAATGGGAGCGCACAATACCGATTTAGGCTGGTGAAGCATCACGTAGCGATCGCTGGCAAATTGTTCTAAATCGCTGAGATTATCAAACACGGCTGTTTTTTGCGTGCGAGCGACTGAATAAACCAAACTTTGGGGGAGGTCGGGATAGCCATCCAAGGGAATCTCTAGCAAGCCTTGAGAACCTTCTAGGTAGAGATATTCAACAATCACCCAACCGATATCGGGTTTGCGAACGATTAAAGTCCCTTTTGTTGCCCCCGCATAAGTCATGGCAATGTGTCTCAAAATTGGCAACAGTTTTTCGAGAGCGATTTCTTGCGATAGCGCTCGAGCGGCTTTCATAACAGCAGGAAAGTCCAACCATAAGCGATCGCTCGAAGTCGCACTGGTTGAATGTTTTGTTCCTATCGTACTCGGAGCATTAAGCTCGAGCGTCCGGACTTCTACAGGCAGAATGGGCGCTAAAAGTTCGCGATAGCACTCCTCTAAATGCTGAAGTTTCGGCTTACTTCCCCAGCGGATGTAACAAGAGTAGGCTTCCTGAAAATAATCAGCAGCAATTTTTTCTTTTCCCCAAGCGCGGTAAAACTTAGCAGCCAGTTCGCGGGCGAGGGCTTCTTCCTGAAGCGATTCATTGGCTCGGGCGCTCGCAATAGCGCGATCGTACTGTTCGATCGCTTCGGCTTTATTGCCCAAAACTCTATATTTTTCGGCTTCGACTAAATGCCATTTATGCAAGTGATTCATCGGAGCGTTAACCGCCCACTGGTGTAGCTGGGTTTGATGGATTTCTACTTGGCGAAACATCTCCGCTCGTTCGCTTTCTAACGTTGCTGGCAACAGCTTCAAGTCGGTCAAAGCTGCATAAAAATGGAAAAGCGGAACAAAGGGAGTGTCTGTCACTCCGATTAAATACTGTTGGGCTTGGCTCAGATATTCTAGCGCGATCGCATCGCGATCGAACTGGTACGCTAGCATCAATTTATAGATATATGCAAACCCCAGCGCTGTCACCTCGTGATTCTGACGATGCCATTCCAGCATGACCGTTTCATCGTAAGCCTCACCGATTAAAAGCTCGGGTTGAGGGACGACTTCCCAACAGTTATAAGCGGCTTGCCGCGTTATCTCAAAATACATCAAACCTGAATCTTGTTTGTATTTACTTAACACGGTACTGTAATTCGCAATTTCATCAATCCAAGCATCGAGTTCGACTCCCGCTAAAAAATTGCTAAAAAAGTAATTATGGATATTGTAGATAGCATACAGAAAGTCGCCGACTTCCATCGCCGCTGTATAACTCTTTTTTGCGGTTAAACGAGCGTCTCTTAAAGATTCTTTTTGATGTTGAAGATAGCAGGTGAAGATGGCTGAAATGATGGCTTTCAATGGGGAGGTCGGGTGAGCTTCGCTTAAATCTTCGCGCTCCAGTAATGCGATCGCGAGTCTGCCAAAACGATAGCCCGTTTCTACATCTCCTAAAAAGTCGCAAAGCACGATCCCATAAACGATATAACCCATCGCTGACATGGGTGCATTCCCGAATTGCAACGATAGCTCGACCATCCTCGAAGCGAGCGAGGGCAGCAATTCTGTCACTCCTGTACGAATCGGTACGAACAAACTCCCCAAGAGTTGCATCGCCGCTAACGTTTGACGATCTTCCATTACGGGTAAGTTAACCAGTTCCTCGATCGCTTTGCCATTGAGTTGACCGATAATCGTTTGTAAGCCTTGTTCGATTTGCGCCCTCTTAGTTTCAGCACTCAGTTCCACCCCCAATTGTTTGAGAATGCTTCTGCCGAGATCCACGGCTTCTGATAATTGGCTTTGAGCGTTCAGAGCGCTAATTTTGAGTTCATAAATCTTGACTTTTTCCAAAAGAGTACGAGCGTGTTGCAAGACGATACTCGCTCTCTGCTCCATCTTTTGAAAATGACCGTTTGTGTAGGCGACTGAGGTGGCAGTAACGTGAAGTTCCAAGGCTAATTCGTACTGCTCTTGCCAGCAGTCGGCGGCTAATAGCTCCAACCCCGCCTGGAGATAAATTTCGGCAGCTTCGTAAGCGGTAGAAGCGAGCGCTTTTTGGGCGGCTTGTAAGTTAAGTCGAGCTAAGATATCTCGATCCTGCTGGCGAGCAATGAAGTCTCGTGCTAAATTCAAATGTCTGACAATTTCCAACAATCTTTCAGAAGTTTCGCTGTTTGAGTAATTGTTTAGCAATAATTGTCCGATCTGGTGATGGGTTGCTTGTTTTTGAGACTCAGGAATCAGGGAGTAGGCTGCTTGCTGGATGCGATCGTGGGTAAACTTGTAAGTCGGCGATTGAAGCGCAGTTGTTGAAAACGAAGCATAGTTTTCCCCCTCGCCACCACTCAAATAAAACTTATATCCTTCGCTTTGCGGCAGCACTAATTCTTCTTCTAGCGCTCTCCAAAGATCGGTAGCCGTTTCAACCGGCGATTGTTCGCAAACAATTGCCAATGTCTCTAAATCAAATTGGTTGCCGATACAAGCTGCTAATTTCAAAACTTCTTGCGTGAGTGCGGGTAGCTTCTGCAACTGCTGCCCTAAAAACTCCATCACATTATCGCTCGAGGCCACCTGTCGTATCCCAATCGGATTGTACTGCCAGCGTTTCAATTCCGGCTGAAACCGAATCCAACCCTCCTCATAGCTCGCTTTTAAAAACTGGTTAATAAAAAAGGGATTTCCCTGGGTTTTTTGATAGACTAATTCAACTAAAGGTTGAGCGATTTCTAGACTGCAATTCAGAGTGTCTGCCACGAGTTGATTCACCGTCCTTTCTGCTAAAGGAAGCAGTCCGATCGTATTGAGAACTGCCCCGGCTTTGCGAATCTCATCCAGGCTTAACATTAACGGATGCGAGCCGTCTACCTCATTATCTCGATAAGCTCCCAGAATCAGTAAATAACCCCCATTCGCTTCGCTCGTTAAAAGTTGCAGGAGATTCAAGGAGGCTGGATCGACCCACTGCAAATCATCCAAAAAAATGACTAAAGGATGTTCTTTTTTCGCGAAAACTCGAACAAATTTTTCAAAGAGTACATTGAAGCGATTTTGAGCCGCTGTTCCCGAAAGTTCTGGAACCGGAGGCTGTTTCCCGATAATGCGTTCCAATTCTGGGATCGTGTTAATAATCGCCTGTCCGCTCTCTCTCAGTGCGTCGAGAATTTGGGTTTTCCATTCTTCTAATCGTGCGTCGCTTTCGCCCAGCAATTGTCCGATTAAATCCCGAAAGGCTTGAACGAAGGCAGAAAGGGGAAGATCGCGATTGAATTGGTCGAATTTACCTTTAATAAAATATCCCCGTTGTCGGACAATCGGTTTGTGAACTTCGTTGATGACAGCGGTTTTGCCAATGCCGGAAAATCCAGCAACTAGCATTATTTCTGAAGTTGCTGCCCTAGAGGATGAGTGAGATGAGTGAATTGAGGTTTTGTCACCCACTCTCCCACTAACGCGCTCGAAAGCTTCTAACAGTTGCGAAACTTCGCTTTCTCGTCCGTAGAGTTTTTCGGGGACGAGGAGGCGTGCTTGCGCGCATCCCCTTCGCGAATCGCAGAGATCTCCTAACCCTAATTCAAAGGCTGTAATATTTCCGGTTTCTTCCCATTGGTTAAGACATTGCTGGAGATCGTATTGAAATCCTAGGGCAGTCAGATAGCGATCTTCAGCATTTTTCGCCATTAACTTCAGCACGATGGCCGAGAGTTGGGGGGAGATCTCTGGTTTTAATTCGTGGGGCGGAATCGGCGACTGGGCGATGTGACAATACACTAAGTCCAATGGTTCTTCAGCTTGGAAGGGTAACTGCCCGGTTAGCAGTTCGTAAAGCGTTACCCCGACGCTATAAAAATCGGTGCGGTAGTCGATAACGCGATTCATTCTCCCAGTTTGCTCGGGGGATAAGTAGGCAAGCGTTCCTTCTAGGACGTTGGGGTTCTGGATTTTTTGAGTTTCTTTGGGCAGTAGTGAGGCGATGGAAAAGTCAATGAGTTGAAGATGTTGGCTGTCGGAATGAATGAGGAGGTTTGCGGGTTTGATGTCTTTGTGGATGATGCGATGGGCGTGCAGTTGATGGAGGATTTCGGCGAGTTGGATGCCAACGTTCAGGGTGGCAGAAATATCTAAGGGATGCGTTTGGATGTATTGGGCGAGTGAGATGCTGCCGGTATCTTCCATCACTAATGCGTAGGAATTCTGCCAGGATTTTAGGCTTAGGGGGCGGATGATGCCGGAAAAATTGAGGTTTTTGGCGACTGCGTACTGATTGCGGAACTGAACGAGTTCGCTGAAGGTGGGATGGGTTTGTCGCAGGAATTTAATGACGACGGGCTGACGGTCGGCAAGTTGCACGGCTCGGTAGACGAGGGTTCTGGAGCCGCAGTACAGAGGCTCGAGCAGGGTGTAGCCGGGAAGCTGGGGCAAACGCGGCGGCTCGCTATTGGAGAATTCTTGCATTCCAGTTAGAGGGGTATCGGTGGGATGAGAAGAGGTTGGGTAGAGCCGCAGTTGGGTTGAGATGATGTTTTATTGTCCTGAGTTCAGCCCAAAATTGACTCCCTCTCGGGTTAGGGTGAGGATTCGATCGCAAATTCTGTGGTTTTACGGAGTTGGGAGGTCAGGCGCAATGCTCTGTCGTTTAAACGGAAGCCCCTATAGACAAGGCTTTCAGGGATAGAATCAACTGGCTCTACCCGAATAGAACCGGGAGGAATAATGGTTGTGTTGGCGGAGGCGTTCATGGTATCGAACCTCGTTTCACGGAGTAGTTCTTAGTCTTAGTTTTCCCTCGCTGTTAAACAATATGTTGCGAATTGGTGAATGAGAATGTTTAATGTTCGATCGCTAACCAAAGCAGGTATTCGAGATTTCCGGCGGGCCCGGAAATCGGAGAAGGGGTTAAACCGCGATCGCGCCATCCCAGTTCTCGCGCGGCTTGCAACACTTGTAGAATGGCGTTCTCGCGATCGCTGGGATCGCGCACTACGCCTTTTTTACCGACTCGATCGCGCCCGACTTCAAATTGCGGTTTCACTAGCAAAATCACTTCCCGAGGTTCGATTAATAAATCCCACAGGGCGGGCAGAATTTTAGCCAGCGAGATAAAGGATACATCCACCACCCCTAGATCGGCGCGAGGATTATCTCCATAGAGTTGTTCTGGCTGCAAATAGCGCAAATTTGTTCGTTCTTTTAAAACGACGCGATTGTCTTGGCGCAGAGTCCAAGCCACCTGTCCGTAACCGACATCAACCCCGTAAACCTGTTTGGCTCCGGCTTGCAATAAGCAATCGGTAAACCCCCCGGTAGAAATGCCACCATCCAGCGCAATTCTGCCCGCTACGGCGATTTCAAAGGTGTCTAGGGCTTTTTTGAGCTTCAGCCCGCCGCGAGAGACGTAGGGCGGTTTTTCTGCGATCGCGATCGCCGCATCGATCGCTACTTCCGTCCCGGGTTTATCCACCACCTGTTGATTCACGCGCACTTCCCCAGCCCGAATTATCCCTTGCGCTTGCTGGCGAGAAGGACAAAGATTGCGCTGAACCAAAAGCAGATCGAGTCGTTGTTTGCTCGCAGCCATCGTCCTCGGAAGAAACCTTTCTCCAATTTAGCGGTTTTTGGTAATTCTGCTTCAATCGATTGTTGGCTTCAATTCACCGCTTGTGAGATTCTCGCGTCGCGATCGTGCAAATCGTCCTCCGGCGCGGGTTTGCTTTAATCTCGGAAACGCTGCCTCTGGCGATCGCTCCTCATTGCATTTTAGAGCGTCTAAATGCCCAAAAGTCTTGGCTCGCGAGCGCTGCACTCCCTTACCGAATCTCCCAACCGATTTCCGTAGCGCTATAGCGTTTTTCTTAGGCGTGAGCTACGCTTTTTTTAAGTTCTCCTTAAAAAAAGGCTACGGTGTACGCATAAGCGATCGAATCTAGCATGATGGGTTGAGAATCCCCCCTAGCCCCCCTTAAAAAAGGGGATTTTAGGGGCGCTGTTTTCGAGGTTCCCTCGAAAATTGGAGCCGCCCCGTGGGGGATCGCACCGCTGTACTTCATCCGATTAAAAACTTTTATAACGGTCGAAAATATCGATCGATTAAGCTCATAAAACCAGCGCTTATCGTCTTAAGCATTGTAATGATTTTAACTAAATAATCTGCTCGATCTGGTATTTTTGCAATCAATAGAACCTACCTTGGGGGCAAGAGTAGGACAACGACCCATGATTTTTTTCAAAAAAAATATAAATTGAGAAGGCATCCTAGCCTCACAATTAAAGTAAGAGAAATTGAATAAAATACCATGTATGTTACCATTTAATTCCAGGAGATTGACAGTCCCAACACTTACCCCCGTACCGAAAACAAGCAAAATGGCTAATATTCCTTCAATTCTCGTCATCGACGATGAACCCAACAACTTTGATGTGATTGAAACGCTGCTAACCGAACAGAACTACGAGTTACATTACGCTGCTAGTGGCGTAAGTGCGCTGGCTAGCCTCGATACCTTCAATCCCGATCTCATTCTCCTGGATGTGATGATGCCCGATCTCGATGGGATTGAGGTTTGTCGGCGCATCCGGGCGATAGACCAGTGGCAGAGTTTGCCAATCGTGATGGTGACGGCCCTGACGGCGAAATCCGATTTAGCGGCTTGTTTGAGTGCGGGGGCGGATGATTTTATTAGCAAGCCGGTGAATGCGTTAGAATTGCGCGCCCGCATCCATTCAATGCTACGAATTAAACAACAATATGACAATATTCAAACTCTTGCTAACGTGCAGCAAGATACCATTCATCTGCTCGAAAGTAGTTTGAGCAGATGAATGGTAACTTAGCTTCCAGCCTCTCCCACGAACTCAATACTCCCCTCAATGGGTTACTGGGCGCGATCGGCTTAATGAAGGAAGATTTAGAGACAATACCGATTGATGAACTTCAGGAATTAATCGGTTATACGGAAGCGTCCGCACTTCGCTTAGAAAAACTTGCCAAAAAGTTTTTAATTTATCTGGAATTGGAATTAGTCACTCATCAGAAAAAACCTAGAAATCGCAATTTTGCGGAAGAGTCTCATGCTAAGTTTTCTGCCAGCGCGATCGAAAAAATCTCGCTCGATGCTGCTACGAAAGCAGGTCGTATTGTCGAGCAAGTGGGAGGAGAAGTTATAATCACCAGTATTTATAACCAGGAAACGACAGTCGAAGTTCTTTTACCCCTGTTAACAGAATCTCTCTAACGCTCTGATGATTGGTTCGCTCCCCGGTAATGCCCAAGTAAAAGATACAAAGCTAATTCGTACACTCCTTCATCAACAGAATAATAATCTCAATCAGAGCCATGAAAAGTTGGTGGATATTAAGCTTATCCAAAAACAAGGGTTAATCTTATGTTTTCGATTTTAGTGATTGATGATGAGCCGAATAACTTTGATGTGATTGAGACATTTTTAGAGGATGAACAATATCGACTTTACTATGCAGCCAGCGGTGAAGATGCGTTTAAGTCTTTGGATTTATTCAATCCGGACTTAATTTTACTCGATGTGATGATGGCGGGGTTGGATGGGATTGAATGCTGTCGGCGTTTGAAAGCAATGGAACGGTGGCAATCCGTACCTATTATTATCGTAACGGCTCTAGCAACCAAAGCCGATTTAGCACAATGTATGAGTGCGGGGGCTGATGATTTTATTAGTAAGCCGGTCAACCGTATCGAACTTACGGCACGAGTTAGATCGATGCTACGCATTCGCCATCAGTATCAACAACTCGAGGAGTTTAATACTCGTTTAGAAACGATGGTTCAGCACCGCACCGCCCAACTCCGACAGATGCTCTTTCAGGATGCGCTCACTTTGTTGCCGAGTCGAGCGGGATTGCTCCAAACTTTTCAGCAACGGCAGGCAATCAAGTTGCTATCCTGGGGATTGATCGCGCTAGATTGCGATCGCTTCAAGTTAGTGAATGGCTCCTTTGGGCATCAAGTTGGCGATCGGTTGCTGCGGGCGATCGCTCAACGCCTTAACCAGCAACTTTCCCCCAGACAATGGCTGGGTCGCACGGGTGGAGATGAGTTTTCAATCTTAATTGAGAATGTGGAGTGCGACGAGCAACTTGAAGCTTGGGTAACGCGGATATTAGCGGTCTTCACCGAGCCTTTTTGGGTAGAAGGCTATGAAATTTTTATAACGGTCAGTATTGGGGTCGCGAGAACGAACTCCAGCACTCGAGATGGAGAACGGCTTTTTCAAGATGCCGATACGGCAATGTATCAAGCTAAGTCGAAAGGGAAGAACAGCTATCAAGTTTTTGATGCTCAAATGCACGTGGCCATGTTGCAACGATTGACTGTAGAGAATGATTTGCAACTGGCCTTTAAGCAGTCGGATTTCACGGTCTATTATCAGCCCATTTTTGATTTAAACACAGAACATCTGGCGGGGTTTGAAGCCCTGATCCGCTGGCGACACCCCAACCGAGGTTTAGTGTCTCCGGGGGAATTTATTCCCTCAATGGAGATGACGGGATTAATCGTGTCGGTGGGACTGTGGGTATTGCGCCAAGCTTGCGAACAGCTTCGGGATTGGCATCGCCGGGGACGGTCGGATCTGACAATGAGCGTGAATTTATCAGTACGGCAATTTGCTTCACCGACGCTGCTGGCGGATGATGATGACGCTCGCCTGATTGGCATCATCACGCACGAAAGCCTGCGGCAACAGACTCGCCCGTTCGATCTGTTGCGCTTGCTGTCTGCGGTGGAGGTGATGAGCGTTCGGGTTGTCACCGCAAGACAGGATTGCTCGGTGCTAGACATTGCCCGGTTAATGGCCGAGCGCCGGGTGAGTTCGGTGGTGATGACAGTCGTGGAGGGCAGTGACGAGGCTCCCCTCGAGCGGGCGGTGGGGCTGCTGACGGAGCGGGATTTGGTGCAGTTTCAGTCTCTGGGCGCGAGTTTGGCAGAAACCAAGGTCAGTGACGTGATGAGCAGCCCGGTCTTTTGAAATGTCCGACTGCCACCGCGAAATGCTGATTAGCCTCCAGACGCGGGCTAAGATTTTAGTGCCTTTATTCTGTGAAGGTGAGGCTTGGGGGACGATCAATGCGACCGAGACTCAACCCCGCGATTGGCAACCGACCGAAATTGAATTTCTGCAATCGCTCTCAATGCAGTTGGCGATCGCGATTCAACAAGCCTCCACCTACGAAAAATTGCAGTCCGAATTGCAAGAGCGGCAGCAAGCAGAGAAACTCTTGCGCCAGAGTACAGAACGCTTGCAGGAAGCCCAACGGATTGCCCGGATCGGCAACTGGGAACGCGAAATCCCGTCCGACACCCGCTACTGGTCGGAAGAAGTTTTTCGCATCCTCGAGATCGATCCGCAACAATCTGGTGCTTCCTTCCAAGCCTTTCTCGATTTGGTGCATCCAGACGATGCCCCCATCGTTGAAGAAACCTACAACAGACATCTGCGCGATGGCAGACCTTACAGCATCGTCTATCGCCTGCAAATGCCCGACGGTCGAATTAAGCACGTGCAGGCGCAGTGCGAAACCACCTACAGTGCCGACGGTACGCCCTTAATATCGCGGGGTGCGGTGCAGGATATTACCCAACAGCAAGAAGCCGAAATTCGCCGCGATCGCGCAGAAGCCGCCCTCCGCCAATTAATCGAAGGCACGGCTGCCTTCACCGGCGAAGAATTCTTTCCGGCCTTAGTCCGCCACATTGCCGAAGTGCTGGGAGTCCGCTATGCCTCCGTTTCGCAAGCCACACCCCAAGGGTTTCAAGTCCTGGCATTTTTTGCCGATGGCGAATTCTTGCCGCCGTCATTCCTGCCCTACGAATCAGTACCCTGTTGCACGGAAGCGCTAGAGACCGGGAGTTGTTACCACCCCGAGGGTATTCGATCGCTTTATCCTGACAATCCCCTATTTACCGACTTGGGGGTAGACAGTTATCTCGGAATCGGACTGCGGAATGGAGCCGGCGATTCGATTGGCAATCTCTGCATTTTCCATGATGCTCCCATCGCGACCCCAGACTGGGCCCAAGCCCTGCTCGCCATTTTCGCCGCCCGTGCCGGAGCCGAACTCGAGCGGTTAATTACAGCGCAAGCCCTGGAACAACTCAACGAGGAGTTGGAAGCGCGAGTCGCCCAGCGCACCGCCGAACTGACCGAAGGGAAAGCGTTCCTCCAAGACTTTTTGGACAATGCCAACGACCTGATTCAGATGGTTGATGTTAAGACCGGACGCTTTGAGTTTGTGAATCGGGCGTGGCGGGAGACCTTGGGCTACACGGCAGCAGAAGTGGAGCAGTTGACCCTCTTCGATGTTTTAGCTCCCAACTGTATCCCCCACTGCAAGGTCGTGATGCAACAGATGCAGAGCGGAACGCTGGTCAATCTCGAACAGGTTGAATTGACCTTTATCCACAAATCGGGGAAATTCGTGCTAGTGGAAGGCAGCATCAACTGTCGTTTTGGGGTCAGTGCCGACGGTTGCTCGCCAACCCTCTCCACCCGCGCTATCTTCCGAGATGTCACGGCTAAAAAGATGGCCGAGCAGGAGCTACATCGACGAGAAGCTCGCTACCGCGCCCTGATGGAAGGAGCGAGCGATGCCATTCTGTTGGTCAATCTTAGAACTGATCTTGCAACAGATTCGGCGCTCCCTGGATTTGCCGGAAATCTTGAGGATTGCGACCCAGCAGGTGCAGGAGCTTTTGCAGGGCGATCGCGCGATCGTCTTTCAGGTTTCCCAGGACGGTAGCAGCTGCATCGTTGAAGAAGCCGTCGCCCTCGACCTCCCCAGCCTCAAAGCCATGCACTGGGATGATGAAACTTGGTCTCAAGACATTTTGGAACACTACTGGCAGGGGCAACCCCGGATTGTGCCGGATGTGATGGACGACATCTGGACCGATTGTTTGGTGGAGTATTCCCGAGCCGGACAGATTCAGTCCAAAATTGTTGCCCCCATTATCCAGGAACTTCACGACTCCGAAGAGCATCGTTGGGTATCCCCGGAAGGCAGCAGCAAACTGTGGGGCGTGCTGGTGGTTCATGCTTGCCGTACCCGTCGCGTTTGGCATCAGAACGAAGCCGAGCTTTTGCAGAAAATTGCCAACCAGTTGGCCATTGCTATCCAGCAATCCTCCCTCTTCGAGCAGTTACAGGAGGAACTCAGCGAACGGCAACAAGCCGAGGAACAGCTTACCCTGCGCAACGAAGAACTGATCCGCGCCACCCGCCTCAAGGACGAATTTTTGGCGAATATGAGCCACGAACTCCGCACCCCCCTGAATGCCATTTTAGGCATGACGGAAGGACTGCAAGAGGAAGTGTTCGGTAAAATCGATGATGCGCAGCTTAAAGCCTTGCAAACGGTGGAACGAAGCGCTTCTCATCTGCTGGATTTGATTAACGATATCTTAGATTTAGCGAAGATTGAGGCCGGACAGGTGGAGTTAGAATGCGCGCCCACCGCGATCGCGCCTTTGTGTCAATCGAGCCTGACGTTTGTCAAACAACAAGCCTTCAAAAAGCAGATTCAACTTTCGGTCAATGTCCCTTTAAACTTGCCCGATATTGTGCTGGACGAGCGACGCATCCGTCAGGTGTTAATTAATTTGCTCAATAATGCGGTTAAGTTTACCCATCCGGGGGGGAGCATTATCTTAGAAGTGAGCTTAAACCGATCGCCCGGTGAAGAGTCTACAACCCCCTATCTGCGGTTTGCGGTGAAGGATACCGGCATTGGCATTAGCCAGGAAAATATTAAGAAGTTGTTTAAACCCTTCGTGCAAATTGATAGCGCCCTCAACCGCCAATATCAAGGAACGGGCCTAGGTTTGGCTTTGACGACCCGAATTGTCGAACTTCATGAGGGTCGGGTAAGTTTGACCAGTGAAGTGGGGGTGGGTAGCTGTTTTGCGATCGATTTACCCTATCAGGCTTCTGCGATCTTTCCCGTATCGACTAACACTAAACCCGACGCGAGCAGCCAGGGAGAGGAAGATCGAGATCGGAGGTCTGCGCCTTTGCTGCTTTTAGCAGAAGATAACGAGGCGAATATCAGCACCATTTCCGGCTATTTAAACGCGAAAGGCTATCGGATCGAGTTGGCAAAAAATGGTGAGGAGGCGATTAGTCAAGCGATCGCATTAGCGCCGGATCTGATCCTGATGGATATTCAAATGCCGGGAATGGATGGTTTGGAAGCGATGCAGCGCATTCGAGAAATTCCGGAGTTGGTAGCAACGCCGATTATTGCGTTAACGGCGTTGGCGATGGAGAGCGATCGCGAGCGTTGTTTGGCCGCCGGAGCGAATGAATACTTGAGCAAGCCAGTGAAGTTAAAACAGTTAACCGTAACGATTCAACAGTTATTGGATTCTTGATTTAGTTAAGGGGCAGACTAATCAAAAATTCTGTCCCTTGACCGATTTTTGAGTTAACCTCTAATTTGCCGCCGTGTTTTTCGACCACAATCTGACGCGCGATCGCCAATCCCAATCCCGTGCCTTTACCGACGGCTTTGGTGGTAAATAAATGGTCAAAAATCTTCGCTTGCAATTCTTCCGGAATTCCGACTCCGTTATCAGCGATCGCGATTTTGACTTCTTCATTTTCCGCCCTAGTGCGGATCGTAATCCGGCTGGGCTTTGCGCTAATCTCCGCCGCGCTACGTCCTGCGATCGCTTCCTCGATCGCCTCGATCGCATTCGTTAAAATATTCATAAAGACTTGGTTGAGTTGTCCGGGGAAGCATTGAATTGCTGGAAGCAGATCGTAGTTGGTGATGACTTGAATCTCGGGACGATTTCCATTCGCTTTGAGGCGATGTTTGAGAATTAAGAGCGTACTATCAATTCCTTCATGAAGATTAAAGGAAACTTTTTCGTCTCGATCGGCCCGAGAAAAAATTCTCAGGCTGGTACTAATTTTTTCAATGCGATCGCAACCCGCTTGCATCGCAGCGAGCATTTTCGGAAAATCCTCCAAAACATACTCCAAGTCAATTTCTTCAACTTTTTCCTCAATCTCATTTCCCGGATTGGGGAATTTTTCTTGATAGAGTTGCAGAACCTCCGTAAGATCTTGAACTGAGGCGAGCGATTCGGTAATATTGCCTGAAATAAACCCAAGCGGGTTATTGATTTCGTGGGCTACTCCAGCGACTAAGTTCCCCAAAGCTGACATTTTTTCACTTTGGACTATTGTTAATTGGGCTTGTTGTAAATTTTGGAGGGCGGCTTCGAGTTCTTGAGACTTTTGTTTGACCGCCATTTCTGCTTGTTTGCGTTCGGTAGTCTCTAATAATAGACCATCCCAGATAATCGTTCCATCCGCTTCTTTAATAGGATTAGATGAAGCTTGAACCCATTTTAATTGCCCGGAAGGAGTAATGACTCGTCCTTCATATTGCCAAGATTCTAAAGTTTGAGCGGAAAGGGCTACAGATTCTTGAAAGTAGGGTTCATCTTCTGGGTGAGTCAGGGATAGTAATCTATCTGCATTTGCTTCCACTTCTTCTGGTAAAACTTCGTAAATTTCATAACATCCAGCACTGACATAGTTAAACTTAGGGATACCATCTGGAGAAAGTTGAAATTGATAAATCATACCCGGTGCATTCTCAGCAAGGCGTAAAAAGCGAGCTTTACTGGATTGTAAGTTCCTGTAGAGTTGTGCATTTTCTAAGGCAATTGCAGACTGGCTACAAAGTAAGTCTATCGCTTGTAAGCGAGCGCTCGTAAATACCCCACGAGCAAGTTGATTTTCAAGGTACATAACCCCCACTAAATGTCCTTGATTGAGAACGGGAGTGCAACAAACACTTTGCGGTTGATGCGCGAGCATATACGTTCCGATTAATCCGGAAATATCTGTTTTTAAATCATCAATAATGATGCTTTTTTGAGTATTTTTGACGTAATTAATTATGGGTTTGGGAAGATCGGGGAAGCGTTCGAGAGGTTGGGAAACAAGGATTGTTTCGATCTCAGTTCGATCGTTGATATGAGTAATGGCTCTAACTTGCATAATCCCATCTTCCAAGAGAACTAGAGCCGATTTTTTTGCGCCTGAGTTTTCTAAGAGAATCCGGGTGAGGCTAGCCATCAATTCATCGAGTTCAATGCTGCTGGAAATCGCTCGAGCCGCTTTGAGGACAGAAGCAAAATCTAGTGCATCCGGAATGCGACTGATAAAAGCAGAAGTTGAGTCTAAAGTTTGCGTAATCGTGGCGATTGTTTCTGTAGAGTTGAGGTTGATGCGTCGCTGTTGCAGGATAGGTTGTAATAATTGTGGGTAGCATTTTTCTAGATCGTCGGTTTTGGCTTTCGCACCCCATTTAGCATAGCAATAGTAGGCTTCCTGCATATAGCCGCTCGCAACTTTTTCTTTTCCCCAATCGAGATAAAATTTAGCAGCGAGTTCGTTGGCGAGGGCTTCTTCTTGGATGTAGCCATTTTCTTTAGCTCCTGATATAGCGCGATCGTACAGGTCTATCGCTATAATTTTTTCATCGGAAACTCGATACCTTTCTGCTTCCACTAAATGAAATTTATGAAGATAATTCATAGGGGCATTTTCTCCCCATTTCTTCAACTTTTCTAGAGCATTTGCAACTTGTTGCAGAAAGTTTTCTTGGATTGATTTTGCAGACTTAGGTAGAACGGCTAACCGAGTTAGAGACGCATAAAAATAGAACGCAGGAATAGAAAACATTCCTTTTCCTCCGCCTATATTATGTTCTGCCTGCTCGATATATTTGAGTGCTTGCTCAAACTCTTGAAATAGATAGCACAGCATTAACTTAGTAAAAAAGAAATGCCATAAACCAGTTTTATCGTTTGCTTTTTGATACTTTGCTAACAGTTTATTCTCTCGATCTGCTGCACCCAGCAACAGGAACGGACTAACCGTTTGACCGAGTAAATTCAGAACCGTTTGTCGATAAATCTCATTATAGTTTAGCTGCGTTTGCTGGCTGGTTTGTGCTAATACCTTACTATAAGCTGTCATTTCCTGTTCTAGCTTTGATAATTCATAACCCATTAAATAACAATGAAAGCCATAACCATAAGCAGCATACCCCGCATCCGTTAAACTACCATTTTCCCAACCCGTGGAGTAAGCTGTTTTCAAGATATTTACGACTTTTCTCACATGAGCTTTCCAATGAATTATAAAAGCAGCGGTGACAAATAAAACCTTAGCTTCCAGTTTTTTTTCTTTGAATTTAGATAATAACTTTAAAGCCAACTTACCGAATTCATGACCTTGCTCAATATCGTCAGCAACCGCACAAAGAAATAATCCGTAGCTAGAGTAGCCTAGGGCAGAAATCGGTGCATTGCCATACATCATTGACAAATTTATCTGTATCATAACAATCAATGAATTGAGATTGGGTTTTGTCAAATAAGCAGGGACAGAGATTTCATTAAGAATTTGCATCGCTGCCAAAGCTTGAGGATTTTTCATCTCCGGCAGAGCGAGAAGATCCATCGGTTTCTTACTACCGAGGAGAGCTTGGTTTTTTTGACCTACCCGCGCCACATCTTCTAAGTCTGGCGATTCAGGTAAATCGATCTCAAATTGCTTTAATATAGTCAATCCAGTGTGAATGGCTTTGAGTAGCTGACCCTGTG
Source organism: Oscillatoria sp. FACHB-1406 (assembly GCF_014698145.1). Classification (NCBI taxonomy): domain Bacteria; kingdom Bacillati; phylum Cyanobacteriota; class Cyanophyceae; order Oscillatoriales; family Oscillatoriaceae; genus Oscillatoria; species Oscillatoria sp. FACHB-1406. The sequence continues at coordinate 201,127 of NZ_JACJSM010000007.1, forward strand.
AAGTATATGCGGCAATTCTTACCGCATATACTTTGACTGTATCCAATGCTGTTTTGGCTTGTTGTAGTACCACTTTTACTAGGCATTCCATCTCATCGAGATCGGAATTGAGATGGGCTGCCTCTACTGCCTCTATATGCAATGCTAATGTCAAATCGTACTGACTTTGCCAGCAATCTCTTGCCAATAGATCGCGCCCTACTGCAAAATATTTTACCGCAGCACTATAAGCCGTAGAGTTTTTTGCTTTGCAACCGGCTAGCCAATTCAGCTTGGATAGTTCTTCTCGCTCTCTTGGTTCCTCGATTAATTCGATGGCAATATTGAGTTGATTGACAATCTCAAAAATTCGTTCTTCGCGATCGCTCGTAGATGTGCCATTGAGTAACCGTTGACCAATTTTATGATGAGTGGCTTTCTTTTGTGATTCTAGAATGAGTGAATAGGCGGCTTGTTGGACGCGATCGTGCAAAAATTTATAGGGAACAGAAATTTCCTGCTCTTTTATCTCTACATCTCGGCTTTGGAAGAACTTATAAGTTTGTGAAATCGGGAGAATCAAGCCTTCTTGCAACGCTTTCCACAACGCTACAGAGGTCTCGGTTTGGAATTGTTCGGAAACGATCGCTAATGCGCTCAAATCGAACTGCGCGCCAATGCAAGACGCAAATTTCAGTACGGTTTGAGTTTCTGCGGGCAACTTCTGCAATTGGGCCGCCATAAATTCCACTACATCGTCAGTGAGTGAAAGCGATCTCACTTGCGCTAAATCGCACTGCCAAATCCCAGTCTGATAGTCAAAGGTAATGCAATCATCCTGATGCAATCCTTTGAGAAAGTGCACGGTAAAAAAGGGATTGCCTCGAGTTTTTTGATAAACAAACTTGCTGAGGGGTTGGGCTGCTTCGGGCTGACAGCCGAGGGTATCGGCGATCGCGCGATTGATATGATGGAGATGCAACGGGGGCAGTGTCATGGTCGTGACGGTTGCCCCTGTCTTCACCAATTCATCCACAGTCAAGATAAAGGGATGAACGGGCGAAACTTCGTTATCGCGGTAAGCTCCTAATAAAAGCAAATGCCCTTTATCTTCCATCAGCAATTTCATCAGCCCCAAGGAAGCCGAATCCGTCCATTGCAAGTCATCTAAAAACAACACCAGAGGGTGTTCTACTGTAGTAAAAACGGCAATAAATTTTTGGAACAAAAAGTTAAATCGATTCTGTGCTGCCGTTCCTGATAGTTCTGCAACCGGGGGCTGCACTCCTATCAGCCGTTCGAGTTCTGGAATAACCTCAATCAGCAATTGACCGTTGTCGCCAACCGCTTCCAGAATCTGGGTTTTCCATGCTTGCAGTTCTCTGTCCGACTCAGACATGAGTTGCTGCATCAAATCCCGAAAGGCTTGCACAAAGGCAGAAAAAGGAATGTTGCGATTGAATTGGTCGAACTTACCTTTGATAAAATAGCCGTGTTGCCGGACAATCGGTTTGTGAACTTCGTTAATGACGGCGGTTTTGCCAATCCCGGAAAAACCCGCCACTAGCATCATTTCGGTGCTGCCCGTACTGACGCGCTCGAACGCTTCTAAGAGTTGTAAAACTTCGGCTTCCCGTCCGTAGAGTTTTTCGGGGATAATGAAGCGATCGCATAAGTCCCGTTTCCCAATCTCAAACGGTTCGAGTCTTCCCGTTTCTTGCAGTTGCGCCAAACAGCGTTCGAGGTCGTATTTCAGCCCCAACGCGCTCTGATAGCGATCTTCTGCATTTTTTGCCATCAGTTTAGCGACGATAGAAGCAACAACTTCAGGTACGCCAAATTGCACCAGAGAAGGCGCTTTCTGAGCAATATGACAATGCACCAATTCCATTAAATCGTTCGATTGGAAAGGTAATTCTCCGGCTAGCAATTCAAACAGCGTTACGCCCAAGCTGTAGAAGTCGCTGCGATAGTCGATCGCGCGATTCATGCGTCCGGTTTGTTCGGGGGCGATATAAGCCAGAGTCCCTTCCAATCCCTTGGGATTTTTAATTTCTTGGGTTTCTTTGGGGAGTAGGGAGGCGATGGAAAAGTCAATCAGTTTAACTTGCTGGGTTTGCGGATGAATCAGAATGTTAGCGGGTTTAATGTCTTTGTGGATGACGAAGTTAGCGTGCAAGGTGTGGAGGATATCGGCGACTTGTACGGCGATCTCTAAGACGCAAGCGACTAAAAGGGGGTGTTGCTTAGCGTAGTCGCGCAGGGAAACGCCGCCGAAGTCTTCCATCACGAGGGCGTAGCTGTTGCGGTAAGGTTCGAGACTGTAAGGGCGAACGATGCCGGGGATATCGAGGTTACGCGCGATCGCGTATTGATTGCGAAACTGTAGGAGTTCGTTAAAAGTCGGATAGTCTTGTTGCGGGACTTTAATCGTGACGGGTTGGTTGTCGCTTAAACGCAAGCCTCGGCAGACGACGATACTCTGGGTCTTATACAAAGTGCCTCGAAAACGATAGCCCGGTAGTTCGATGACTGGGTTCCCGTTAGCACTTATCGGTGATAGCTCTCTGTTTGACATATCTTCTCTCGCTCGATTATAACACTCCTCAAAGCGATGTTAAACCCGATCGGTGATTCCCATTTCCCACCGAGCGCCACTGAAGTATTTGTCTTTAGTATGCCCTAGAGAGCCGGTCTACCAACCGACGGGCAAAGAGATAACAAACTCGCTTCCCTTGCCGAGTTCGGAGTTAACCGCGAGGATACCGCCGTGTTTTTCTTCAATAATTTGCCGCGCGATCGCGAGTCCTAAACCCGTGCCTTTTCCTGGCTTTTTCGTGGTAAAAAGGCGATCGAAAACCTTTGCCTTCACCTCTGCTGACATCCCGACTCCGTTATCGGCGATCGCGATTTTCACCTTTCCATTTTCCGCACGGGTGCGAATCGTAATGCGGTTGGGGTTGGCTTTAATTTCAGCAAAGTTGCGCCCGGTACTGGCTTCATCTAACGCATCGATCGCGTTCGCTAAAATATTCATAAACACTTGGTTCAATTGCCCGGGAAAGCAGAGAATATCCGGGATTTGACCGTAATCTTTAATCATTTCAATCTCTGGGCGACGCTCGTTCGCTTTCAGGCGATACTTTAAAATCAAAAGGGTACTGTCGAGACATTCATGCAGGTTAGCAATGACGGGGCGATCGCTATTGGCTCTCGAAAAGATACGAAGACTATTACTAATCGCAATAATACGCTCCACCGCAGCAGACATCGAGTGCAACAGTTTCAGAAAGTCTTCGCTCATAAACTCGAGGTGAATCTCCGCAGCATTTTCTTCAATTTCTGAAGGGGGGACGGGGTAATATTTTTGGTACAGTTGCAGGTGTTCGAGCAAATCGCAGGTATAATCTTTCGCATTGCTGAGGCTGCTTTTCAGAAAGCCAACCGGATTGTTGATTTCGTGAGCGACTCCGGCGACTAAGTTCCCCAGCGAGGACATCTTTTCGTTCTGAATCAGTTGCAATTGAGAGGCTTCGAGTTCGGCAGTTTTCTCCAACACTTTTTGTTCGAGGCTCTGGGTTAAGCGATGCAACTGCAAATGCGTTTTGACGCGCGCAATAACTTCCACCTCCTGAAAAGGCTTGCTCACGTAGTCTACGCCTCCCAACTCAAAGGCTTGCACTTTGCTTTGTGCGTCGGACAAGGCTGTCATAAAGATTATCGGGAGATGGGCGGTGCGAGGATTAGCTTTCAGGCGCTTGCAGGTTTCAAAACCATCCATTCCCGGCATCATAATATCTAATAAGATTAAGTCGGGAAGTTCGCGTTCGACTTGTTGCAGCGCTCGTTCTCCGCTGGTAGAGATCGCAACATCAAACCCCGCATCGACTAGCGTTTCGCAGATCGCGTCTAAATTCGCGGGCGTATCGTCCACAATCAGAATCAAACCGCTCAGATCCGTATTCATAAGTTATTTTCAGCAGCAAGATAGCTTTGTAGCAGTTGTTCGAGTTGTTCGATTTGGAATTGTTTAGCCATTGGAACGATTTGTTTGGCAAACGGTTGGTAGCGATCGTCCTGTTCGCTCATTTGTTCTGCAAGGGCAATTAACTGTCGAAGTCGTCCTTTTTGTGCGAATTCAAGCAATTGTTGCAACTGTTCCCGGGGGGGGAGGACGATTTCTACGGGTTCGGAAGTCGATCGCGCTTTTGGGGATGACTCCTCATACACCCAATCCAAGTGTAAAGACTCGGCGAGCAATTGGAAAAGTTCTTCGGCATGAATCGGTTTAGCTAAAAAATAGTCTCCACCTCCTCTGAGACCCTTTTGTCGGTCTCTCTGAGACACAGAGGCAGAGGAAACAATCACTTTAAGCGATTTTAAAGCATCTTCGCTTCGCACTTGTTTTAACATCTCGAATCCATCCATGACGGGCATCGATAGGTCGGTAATGACTAAATCCGGCAATTGCTGCTGCATTCGTTCTAAGGCCTCTTGACCGTTTTCAGCTTCGATCGCCTTAAATCCAAGCGGTTCTAATAAATTTACCAGCACCGAACGATTTTCCCAGCGATCGTCCACCACTAAAATCTGTCGGGGCGAACCTTTATAACCAATAATCTTGCTCGCGCGCGCAGTTTGTTGTTTCCCCCAATCGCTCGCAAGGGGCATCTCGAGGGTAAAGAAAAATTCGCTGCCGACTCCAAGCTGACTCTCGAGGCGAATTTCTCCCCCCATTAACTGTACGATCTGCTGGCTAATCGCCAAACCCAGCCCCGTGCCTTCGGCTTGGCGCGTTCGCTCCCCAACTTGCGTGAAAGCTTGGAAGAGTTGATCGCGATTTTCCCTAGCAATACCCGTTCCCGTATCGGAGATGCAGAAACGAAGGCACACCGAGCGCTCGGAAGAAGCAAGTTGCTCGACGCGCAGGCTAACGCTGCCTTTGTCGGTGAATTTAATCGCATTGCCCAAAAGGTTAATCAGGACTTGGCGCAAGCGTTTTTCATCGGCTTCGATTCCTTCGGGTAGGTTGGCATCTGGTTCGTAATGGAAACTCAACCCTTTTTGGTCGGCGCGGATCTGGCAAATTTCGACCACTCCTTGGAGTACGGAGGGAAGATGAATTGCTTGGGCGGAGAGTTCTAATTTCCGGGCTTCGATTTTCGACAAATCCAGCACGTCGTTAATTAAGGTCAGCAGATGAGCGCCGCATTCATGGATAATGTTTGCGCCGTGACGTTCTTTTTCTGGCAAGACTTTCGAGCGACTGAGAATTTGGGCGTAACCGAGAATGCCGTTGAGGGGCGTGCGGAGTTCGTGACTCATGCTGGCGAGGAATTCGCTTTTGGCTTGGTTGGCACTGTCGGCGATTTCTTTGGCGTGCTGAATTTCTCGGTTGGCTTGTTGAATTTCTTGAAATTTATTTTGCAGCGCGATTGCCATGAGTTGATAGTTGTCGGTAAGCGCGTTGATTTCAGCGATTTGACTGTCGGGAAGGTCGAGTTTTTGGCGATCGAGCAGTTTATCGGGTAGGTTGGTGGTGACGTTTTTGAGTTGGCGCAGCGGTTGGACGAGGTTGCGGCTAATGGTTTTAGCAATCAGGGGCGAGAGAATCGCGATCGCCATTAGGGTGGCGAAACTATTGGTATAGAGCCGATCTAAAACATCGAGATAGGGCGCGCTCGCCAGTTCGACAACCACTGTCCAGGGAAATTTCTCGCTGACGGCAACGGTTTGCACGTAGAAGGAGTTTCGCCAGCGCACGACTTTGGGCATATTGGCAACGAGCGGCAACCAGCGGTAAACGCGATAGTTAATGCGCTGAACCTCTCCCTTATCGTGATGGTCGAAGGGTTGCAGCAATTTTAATTCGGGGCGGGTGCTGAGGAGAACTTGCGATCGGGCATTGAGGAGCGTTACCAGTTGTTTTCCCGAACCGGAAGATTGTTCGAGAGCGCGCTGGAGAGGTTCGATCTCGATTTCTGCCAAGATATGACCTAATAGCCGCTCGTTTTGGCGAATTGGCAAATTTTGGAGGAGGAGAGGCGTACCGCTGTCGGTTATTAAGGTTTCGGAAACGGTAGGTTGTTGTTGGGCGAGGAGCGATCGATATTCGGTCTTTTCTAAGCGCTGTGGGGGGGGAGGAACGGCAGCAGCGAGAAGATCGCCTCGGGCATTGACGATGTAGAAATTGCGGAATTTGGGAAAGGATTGACGGGTGAGTTGGATTGAGTTTTGGAGAAGGCTGGGATTCAGGTTTGCCGCTTTTGCCCTGTCGGCGAGTTGCGTCATAATGCTTTGATTGTACAGATACCAGTCTTCGAGTTCCGCCTCGATATCGCGGGCGGTATGGTTCAGCGTTTCGAGCATTTGACCTTCTTGCTGAATTGTTGCCGCTTGGCAGTTCCAGATGGTGAGAACTAGGGTGGGAATGAAGACGAAGGCGACGAAGAGGTTTAAAAGGGTTTGCTCGAAGGGGACGATTTGGGCGGCTTTGGTACGAGAAACCCAGCGCGCGATCGGGGTGTGGGCGAGAATCAGGCTAGCAAGCAGGGCGTTGCAAATTTGATTGACGGGGTTTTTGAGGGAGATAAAAACGAAGGTGGCGGGGGCGATTTTAGCCAAGCCGACGTAGGTAATCCACAGTAAGGGAATGCCGATGAATGCCCAATAGATGACATCGAGGAGGAGGAGATTTTTGCTGTAGCGCTTGAGTCCCCAACCGACGAAGACGACTTCGAGGGTGAAGACAATGGCGGCGTAGGGATGCTTCCAAAGGTAAATGGTATAGGATGCCGCGATCGCAGCCGCTAGGGTTCCCCAAAACAAGCCGTAAAGTCGCATCGCGATTAGTGCGAAGACCGTACCGAATAGCCAATCGGCATGAAAAAGAATCGGAATTTTGAAGTAGTTGCCCGCAAAGCTGAGGAGAATTAAAGCGATGGGAAACGAGCGGTTTAGCCAACCGAAGGATTGAGGAGAACGCTCTGGGGCAACAGAATCCGACATCGTTTGACTGGGATGCGAGCTTTTCTTCAATGGCATAATCCCGCGAACTTTTAGAGTACACCTTCAGAGTTCCCAAATCCCATACGATTCTACATTTAAGAATTATGAAGGAAGTCAATCCCGGAGTTGCGATCGCTCCTCACTCTTTAACTCGACGACTTGAGACTATCAATTTTTTTAATGAATAAGTCAGTAAAAATGGTAATTACGGGACGTTTTCTCGTTTTAATATTCGCACTGACCGACATACCCGATTGTAATTTCACTGCTTGCTTATTAATAACTAGCGACTGTTTATCGAGTTCGATTTCGGCAGGAAAGCGATAAAATGGGTAAATTTCATCGGGCGGCAGTGCGTCGGAACCGATGCGAATAATCTTCCCTTTAACATCGCCAAACTCGCTATACGGAAAAGAATCAATCCGTACATCAACATCCATATCTTTTTTCACAAACCCAATATCGCGATTGGTAATAAACACGCGAGCGACTAAATTATCATTGGGAACAATTTTAAGGATCGGTTCGCTGTTATTAGCAACAAAACCCGCCCCTTTCGGTTGCAAGTCAAACACTACGCCGCTCGTGGGCGCTCGCAACTCTTGATACCGCAAGGTAAGTTTAATTTGCTCGAGCTTGCTATCCATCTCCTTAATCTGTTTTTCATTTTCCACGATCGCTTTAGTCAGTTGACTGTCGATTTCGGCGATGCGTTTTTCATTCTCCGAAATTCGCGTATATTGCTCGTCTTGCGTCGTAGCGACGGTATTTTGCGTTTTTTTCTGCGCTTGTACGATCGCCAGTTGCAAGCGTTTTTCTTCTTGAGTGAGGCGCAAAACCTCTGCTTTACTGGTTCCGACTTCTTGTTCTTGTTTCAAAACTTGCAGCCTCGGAATGCCGCCATTTTTCAGCAACGGCGTAATATCGTCGAGAATCTTTTGATTCGTTCTCAGGACTTCTTGAGAATTTCTCAATTGAATGCGAGTTTGCTCTAGTTGTTGGCTTAACTGTTCGACTTCGAGTTTCGCCGCCGCCACCCGCGATTCGAGTTCAGTTTGAGAGGTTTGAAACCGCAGTTGTTGGGCAACATTTAAATTAGTCGTCGAAGTTGGATTGCCGCTGATGCGAGCGAGGTAGTATTGATTTTCAGCAAGTAAGGCGGCGCGATTTTCAGTTAAAGAAGTGAGTTCGGGTAATTTTTCTAAGCTGGCAACATTGACGGTTGCAGTCCCCCTCATTTGCCCGCGATAATAATTATTTTCTCGCATCAAACTATCGCGAATTTTAATAAGAGATTGTAACTCAGCTTTGGCTGAAGTTTGATCGAAGCTAATCAGCGCGTCTCCCGCTTTAACGCTTTGTCCTTCCTTGACGCGAATTTCTCGAACCACCCCACCGACGGGCGCTTGCACGTTTTTCACCGCACCGACAGGCTCGAGTTTGCCTTTAGCAGGAACAGCTTCTTCGATTTGCGCGATGCACGCCCAAGCAACGCTTAAGGAGGTTACACCCATTAAAGTCCAAACGATCGCGCGAGACCAAACAGGCGATTGACGCAGGATAACGGGGCGATCGAAACGAGAAGGAGGAGAAACGTTCATTTTGAATTGGTAATTCGTAATTCGTAATTTGAGCGCGGTTTCTAAGTCAGTATTAATTCAGTTTTTTTAATTGTAGATCGAGAGGGTTTGAAGATTTTAAGAGCATGGTTATTGTAATCGGTGAATTCTTTGGGCTTGACAGGTACGATTGTATGTTTTTTCTAAGTCGAGGGGAAAAACAATACCGGGCTTAAGCCATAGCGGTAAGGTCGGCAGAGATTTCCCCAGTTCGAGCAATTCATACCACACTTTCAACTGAGGGGATTCCGCGCTCGCGACTTGATAAGCTGCCGCATACAAATTATCTTCGTTAACGGTTACTGAAGCCGCGATCGCGTGCAATAATTGCTGGTGAAGCGATGACTTTCTTATCGTCACAATATCGATAACAATTAAGCCGATTCCCTGCTCCAAATAACTCTGGCATTTACTAACAAAAGCCTCTCTCTGGGAACGACGATCCTTATTCGCCGGACTGACAATTTCAATCGCACCGATTAAGTGCGTAGTTTGTTCCGTACTGAAAATACCCACTTCAACTTGCTCGATACTTCCGGTTTCAAAAGGAATTACTTGAGTCGGAGGTTTAGGCTGCCAATCTTCAACAGAATTGGGGAGCGAATTCTCTTCTTCAAAGGCAGCGACATCAATCTCAATCCCAAACTGAACATTTGATTCTGCAAAGTAACCGACGGGTAAACGTTGGTTTAAATCTTCAGCCATGTAAGTTGCCCAAGCATTATGAAAGGAATGCCAGTGTCGTCTAGTGGCGAGGGGAGGGCGGAAATGGTCGAGTAAAGCCATTTTGTAATTTATAATTCGTAATTCGTAATTCGTAGTTCGTAATTGCCCAATTTATCACTTATAACTCATCATTTATAATTTCCCCACCATTTCCCCATTCATAATTCATAATTCATCACTCATCATTACATCTGCGCGTCCTGCTGTTGGAACAGACAATAATACCGCCCTTTTAATGCCATCAATTCTGCATGGGTTCCTTGTTCGGCGATACTGCCTTTATCCATCATGAGGATGATATCGGCGCTGCGAATAGTATTAAGACGGTGAGTAATAAACAGAACCGTTCGCCCGCGAAAAGCTTGTTGTAAATTCGCGCTGACTTGGCGCTCGGTTTCGTAGTCGAGGGCGCTAGTCGCTTCGTCTAAAATGAGCAATTGGGGGTTGTGGAGGATGGTGCGCGCGATCGCAATTCGCTGGCGCTGTCCCCCAGAAAGCGCCGATCCCCGCTCCCCAACATTCGTGGTATAACCGCTCGGCAGTTCCATAATAAAGTCGTGGGCGCAAGCCACTTTTGCCGCTTCAATAATCTCGGCTGAAGTCGCATCGGGATGAGTAAGCGCAATATTTTCCTGCACCGATCCTTTAAACAAAAGCGAATCTTGAGGAACAATCCCAATTTGATGTCGCAGCGAATAAAGTTCGACTTTACTAATATCGTAATCGTCAATTAAAATGCGTCCGGCATCAACTTCGTAGAGGCGCGGCAACAATTTAGTTAAGGTACTCTTTCCCGAACCGCTTTGTCCGACAATCCCCACAAACATTCCCGGTTCTAATTCGAGATTAATATTTAACAGTTGCATCGGTCCGCTGGCGGCAAAACGGAAAGAAACATTTTCGTACTTAATTTTCCCAACAACGGGAGGAAGGGGGATATTTTGGCGATCGAATTCGTCTGCTTCTTGGGGTGTATCGATAATATCGCTGAGGCGTTCTAAAGATAGGGCAGTTTCTTGGAAGTTTTGCCAGATTTGAGCGAGACGCAATAAGGGAGAGGTGACGTAACCAGCAATAATGCGGAAAGCAATCAATTGCCCGAGAGTGAGTTCGCCTTTCAGCACGAGGTACGCCCCCACCCAAAGAACCAAGAGGGCAGAAAGTTTATTAAGAAAGTTACTCGTAGAACCGGCGGCGGTGGAGGTAATGACGGTTTGGAATCCGGCGGAAACGTAACGGGCGTAATAATCTTGCCATTTCCAACGCGATTGCAGTTCGATATTTTGCGCTTTGACGGTTTGAATGCCCGAAAGGGCTTCGACGAGGTGCGATTGGGTGTCGGCGTTGCGTTCGGCTTTTTCCCGAATTTGGCGGCGAATAATCGGGGAAACGAGAATGGTGAGTCCGATGAATAGCGGGATGGTGGCGAGGGCGACGATGGTGAGTACCCAGCTATAAACAAGCATCACAGCGATATAGACAACGGAGAAAATCGCGTCTAAGACGACGGTGAGGGCAGTTCCGGTAAGGAAGGATCGGATGTTTTCGAGTTCGTTGATACGACTGGTGAGTTCCCCAACGGGGCGCTTTTCAAAGTAGCGCAGCGGGAGGCGCAGGAGATGATCGATAATTTCCGAACCGAGGGCTAAGTCGATGCGGTTGGTGGTATCGACGAAGAGATAGGTGCGTAGGGCGGTGAGGATGCCTTCGACAACGGCGATTAAAATGAGAAATGCACCGAGAACGTGGAGGGTATCGAAGCTATTTTGGACGATGACGCGATCGATGATGATTTGAATCATCAACGGGTTCACTAAACCAAATAGCTGCACGAAAAAGGAAGCAATTAAAACTTCCATTAATACCCAGCGATAGCGACGCAGGGAAGGAAGAAACCAGTTTAAACCGAATTTTTGTTTGGGAGTATTTTTGGTGGGTTGAAGGAGGAGGACTTGGACGGGAGTTTCGCGATCGCTTTCTAAGAATTTTTCGAGGAATTGCTCGGGTTTATAGCGTTCGATTCCGCGTTCGGGAATGCCGAGGACGAGTTCTTTGGGGGTAATTTCAAAAACGAGAACGGGGCGATCGCGCACGCGCAAAAGTGCCGGGGCGTTAAGTTGCGCGATTTTGTCGGCGGGAACTTCAACCAGTTGCGCTTGCAGCCCCAGCAGTTCGGAAACAGCACCGCACAGTTGCAGAGATAGCGTTCCCGTCCGCTTCATTTGTTGGTCTAAGATGCGTTGAATAACATCGCGCCGGAAGGGAAGTTTAAGCTCTCGGGCAAGCATTTGGAAGCAAGCGAGAGTGCTATCGACTTCCCCGTTACCGCCGATGTGTGCGTAATTTTTGCGCTTGCTGGGGGTTTCGACGAAGGGATGGACGAATTCCGGCGCGGGGGGGCGTTCTGGGGCGAAGGGGATAGTCGATTTGAGGTCTTGGATGTGAGATTTACCGTTACCGTTATGGTTGTTATCGACGGGCGCTTCTTCGGGAGGGGGAGGATAAAGCAGGGCGCTAGGAATGCCGATCGCGCGGGCGGGATGATTTGAGACAATCTTTACCGTCTCGGCGGGATCGAAGCGACTGCCAATGGGGAGATTGGCAACCGCACCGCCGCCGCTAATCCACCAAATTTTAGTTGGATCGAGGGGCGCGATCGCTCTGTTGTTAGGTTGCAAGTATTGGACTTCTGCGGTGTCTAAACCTTCTTGGATAATATTTTTGAGGTCGAGGTCGGTTTGCTGGGGTTGCTGTTGAATTTCTGCGCTGAGGAGATCGAAAAGTTCGGCAGGAGAACAGCGATTGTAAAAGTGGTTAGAGAAGAGGGGTTCGCTATCGAGGAGGCGCATAAAGTCGCGGGCAGGCAGCGTCATGCAGGTTGTATCCTGGGACGCGATCGCGTTTTCGCAAGGCACGCCTCGCACTAAACCCGCCCAACCTAACATATCCCCCGCTTCCAGACGTTGCAGCGTAATCGGTTTGCGACTGTGGGGATCCGCACCCAATAACCGCGCTCCTCCTTCGAGGATAATAGCCACTTGATAGGGCAAAGTTTCCGGACGTAAAATTGGTTGACCTAGCCGATAGCGCAACAGTTGAAATCGTCCCGACCAATACTGCAATTTCTCTCCTGAGAGTTGGTTAAAGGGGGGAGTTTTAGCGAGAAAACCTTCAATAGATGCTTCGGTATAAGTCATTAGAATTATGAATTATGAGTTATGAATTGTTTTCTAAAAAAATTAACTTTCTATTGGTGTTAATTCTGTATCTTTCCAAGGATCCGCTTCAACAGGATCGGGAAGAATAGAAGCTTTTTGTACTTCTTCCTGTAACCAACTATTAAACCGCTCGTTTAGTAATTGTTGCCGCATCGCATCATCTAACTGAGCCGGTCGAAATTCATCCAAGCGCACAATCACAAACCACTCGCTCAAATGAGTCGGCGGCCACAGTTGACCGGGCGTACTAATGGAAAGCATTTTCGCTAAAGTTGGGTGCGGATGACTGAGTTCGACTGGCCCAATTTTGCCACCGCTTTTTGCTTCCGGGCCTTGGGAATAGTCCCGCGCCAGTTCTTCAAAGGTTGCCTCTTCTTCGAGCAGCCGACAATATAATTCTTGGGCAATGCCAGCATCGGTCGTTCGCAACAAAGAATACACAACTTTATCGAGTTTGGCTTTGCGCTGGAGAAAGTAAGATTCGAGTTGATTGTCCCAGGTTTGTTGCTTAAATTTCTCAGTTTTAAAACCGCGTTCGACGAGGGCTTCTAGTTGTTCTTGCTTTATCCCGCGCCGTTCTAACCAAGCTTGGCGTTCGGTTTCCCCCATAATTTGCTGTTGCGCGCAGAACGTCTGGTAGGCTTGCTGCCGTTCTTCTGGGGAAAGAGCGATGTCTTCGAGGGCGCGATCGATAATAATTTCCCGTAACAATTGGGGCAACAATTGATACTTATCGAGGAGGGGAACAATTTCTGCTGCTGAAATCGCGCGATCGCCGACCTGTAGAACTGCACGCATAAAGGGGTTTGAATTAAGAATTTTTTAAAGGAAAATAAGTAGACTTTTTTCTAAAAAAAAAGGAACGCTGTCAGTAAAAGCACAGAGTCTGCTTGGATTGTAGCTTAAACCGTTGAATGCCTCTATTAGATAGACGCTTAACTTAGAGAAAATTGACAAAAAATAAGCGAGTAGCACTTCCCAAATTAGGAAGGGAGAAACGAGCGATCGCTTCTCCCCTCTTCAACGTAACTTCAGTCAGTTAGCAAAATACAACCTTCTGCCTCCAGCCCGAAGCCAAGATAGCTCGACCTGACTATGGAACCGCGATCGCGGGAACCGCAAGAACCTTATCAGCATCCAAACCTAACAAAGGTTGGGTATTGAGAGGATCGTGCGCATCCAGAGGCAAATGCCGTTCGCCAACGCCCAGCGCTTCGCCCATATCACTGTGGTCGTAGCCTAGAATATGACCGAACTCATGGGTAAGGGCAGACAGAAGATCCACGCGATCGGGATTAACTGCATCCAACGACTCAGACCAGCCATAACCTGCCGCATCATCATCGAGCTTAACAATTAAGCCATCCCGCACGCTCTCACCCAATAAAGAACCACCCAAATCGCCAATGATGATATCTGTTTTCTCCAGTTGCTTCAGACTCTTCGCATCCACACCTTGTTGCGCCCAGTAATCAATAGCAGCACTGACAATCGGTTCGAGTTGCGCCTTCGTTAGCACCGAACCGCCTGCCGTTGGCGTTCCATCCAGAGTCAGCGGTGTAGCGAACTTATACTTCAAAGTAATGCCTTTCGTATCCGTCTCTTCAATCGTGCCGTTGTTACCAACATCCGTATTGAAAGAGTAATTGACCGTTGGGAAATTACCTTGAGGCAAACCGACCACGCTGCCCGTGTTGTACTGCACCGAAAGCACATACAGAGAGCCAACTGCATCCGGCGTGAAATTAACCGTTACATCCCCTTTGTTTGCACCAATCCCCAACACGATTTGACTGGACTGCAACTGCACTTGAGTCGCAGTATCCCCCGCATCAATCGTTTTACTGTTGTTAACATCCGTGACCTTAAAGAGCTTAACATCACTCGTAGTAACACCGAAATTCCATTCCACATTTCCAGGATTGCTCGCACCGCCAACAACATCAAGTCCGTTATTGCTCTGGTTGACGTAGATTGTCATCGGGTCGGGTGCAGTTCCCGCATCCGGACCATCAAAGCCCTTAATCGCATTGGAAAGTCCCGTGTAGTAGAAGAAGACACCTGGGTTCGTATTGTTGATCTTGCCTTTGTTGGTGTTGTATTGGATGACTCCACCCTGAGAAGCATAATAATCACTGAAGTCAGGAGCCGTGCCATTGATATATTGGTTGACATTCACTCCCGTCGGCGTAATTTGACCGACATTTGCCGTACCAAAGTAGTTGGCATTATCGCTGTCACTTAGATTTACTGTGTTACCAGCACTATCAGTGTAATTTGCACTGACCGTTGCAGTATTGGTATGTTGACCGCTTTGCCAAGGGGCGGTGAAGGTGAAAACATATTCATCTTGACCTCCAGTTTGACCATCATTTGCAGCCAACGAAGCAATGTTGATTGTCGTACCAGGAGCATTTCCGTTTAAGTCAAAATTACTATCAGATAAGGTGATATTTGACAACGGGACATCGCCAGTGTTAGTAACGACAAACTTAAAGATGGGGTTAGTTCCTTGGTTGAGGTTAGGACCGGATGGATTGTCTGCATCAACGAAAGTTAAGCCACCATCAACGGAAACCAGTTTTTCCACATCAATCTTAGGTGCAACTGCTTTGATAGAGTGTGGATCGTCATCCTGAACCAAAGTATTTTCATCATCTACCCCCTTAACAGTTACAACATTAGTATGAGTTTGACCTTGGGAGAGATTGAGAGTAGTGGTGTAGTTGAAGTTGAAGGATTGATTGGGATTAAGGACAATTCCCATTTTCCCATCACCATTGATGTCTTGCAGAGTATTACCTGCGTTGAGCCAAGCTGTTTGAGCAGCACTGAGCAGATTTCCTAACTTATCATCCGTTAAAGATGTAATTTCAATTGGGTCGGTGCTGACATTAGTTGGATCGGCGGTGATGGTGAAGTTATAAGTAACACTTGCTCCTCCGACAAGAACTGTATCAGGTCCGGTCTTCACGACTTTGATGGCTGGGTCCGCATTTTCGCCCGTCACCGTTTGGGTGTCAGTGTCGGAAGTTGGCGTACCTTCATCATCTTCGGCACTGACCGTGACTACGTTGGTTAGCTCTTCATCAGCATTGAGTACCACGCCAGTGGCTGTGGCTTGGTAAATCCAAGTCTCACCTTTTTCGAGCAAGTTGTCACCATCGTCACCGCTGACATACTCCGCACTCAAGTCACCTAACTGGTCGTCGTTGATGTTGAGGATTGTCAGGGGGTCAGTCGAGGTCGAACTCTCGTTAGTTAGTTTATAGGTGTAGGTGATGTCTGTGGGTGTCCCTTCTGTCACCACGTTGGTGCTGGCGGTCTTCACGACTTTGATGGCTGGGTCCGCATTTTCGCCCGTCACCGTTTGGGTGTCAGTGTCGGAAGTTGGCGTACCTTCATCATCTTCGGCACTGACCGTGACTACGTTGGTTAGCTCTTCATCAGCATTGAGTACCACGCCAGTGGCTGTGGCTTGGTAAATCCAAGTCTCACCTTTTTCGAGCAAGTTGTCACCATCGTCACCGCTGACATACTCCGCACTCAAGTCACCTAACTGGTCGTCGTTGATGTTGAGGATTGTCAGGGGGTCAGTCGAGGTCGAACTCTCGTTAGTTAGTTTATAGATGTAGGTGATGTCTGTGGGTGTCCCTTCTGTCACCACGTTGGTGCTGGCGGTCTTCACGACTTTGATGGCTGGGTCCGCATTGTTATATGTAACCGTAGCATCATCAGTGTCTGTGGCTGCTGTACCCTCGTCATCGACTGCCGAAACCTTTGCGATGTTTGTTAGGCTGGTTCCTGCATTTTGGGCGGGCAGATTGCGAGTTATCTGATAAGTCCAGGTTTCACCAACTTCGAGGAAATTGTCTTGATCTCCACCTGTTTTGTTCAGGGTTACTCCGGGCTGTAACACGCCGTTTTTAACCAGATCGAAGTCGTCAGCCGCGTTACCGGATGTGCCGTTGTCATCCACCAAGTTTTGGATGGTTAGAGGATCGATATCTGACGGAGTTGGATCGGTATTGGTTAGAACATAGGTATAGGTAACTGGCCCTGTGCTGCCTTCAGAGATTGAAGTTGGGTTAACTGTCTTCTCGATATTGATGGCTGGGGCTAAGTTGGTTATTGTATTACCGAAGTTATAGGTAGTGGCTGTTCCCGAAGTTCCCGCTAGGTTCGTACCGCTTATGGCGGTGAAGGTATAGCCAGCCGTCCCGAAAGTTTGCGTCCACCCAGCCTGATTTTGTTCGGTTACTTTATAGGTTCCAGGGCCAAGGTTGGTGAAGGTGTATTTACCAGTGGAATCAGTGGTTGTGGTGGCATCAATTGTTCCATCGTTATTCTTGTCAAGTTGAATAGTCCAATTAGCAAGGCCTGTCTCGTTACTATCCCAAACGCCATCGCCATCTATGTCGTTCCATTTATAACCGCTGAGGCTGATATTCTTGAAGTTACCGAAGTTGATATTGGTGCGTTGTGGGGTGTTTTCATCAATCGTTAGAGGTCCCCACAAATTGTTATTTGGGAAGGTTTGAGTCCATCCTGATTGCTGTGTTTCAGTGACGAAGTATGTGCCGCGAACAATTGGGGCAAACTTGTAAAAACCTAAATCCGCACTGTTAATCAATCCGTCATCATTGGCATCCGTGGTTCCGTTTGATGTAACCCGCGTCGTAACTAGAGTATCACCTGCATCAAAGACATTATTCCCATTGTCCTTGTACAGGTTTATTGTCCATCCTGCCAAGCCAAGTTCATTGGCATCCTTAACACCATTGGCATTAAGATCGTTCCACTTATAGCCTGAGATTGCACCTTGCTGAACCACACCGGGCATCAGTTGCACAGCATTACTAGGTGTGACCCAAGTGGTTCCAGCAGCACCAGTCCCCTCAACCTTGGTCTGCAAGCTGCCACCCGTAAATCCTGATGCACCGAGACTGCCGCCTGTATTAGCGGTGGTAACAACTTCATTGGGCAGGGCTAGCCTTTGTCCCCAATAGATCTCTGCGGTTGCTTCGCCATCATTTTCATTGGCTGCATTCGCTTTGAATCTGACATCGGCGTAACGATTCAGTCCATCTGGGCTGAGGCTATAGGTGACTGACAAAACATCTGCATTGGCCACATAAAACTGTAAGCCAGGGTTTGCATAAGAGGGATCGGTGAAGGTAAATGTGCTGTCTACAGTAGGCGTACCTAATGTCCCGGTATGGGAGAAGTTATCAGGAAGCGGTGTGATACTTCTGTTATATGTGTCTAGATATAGAAAACCACCAGCATCCGTATTGGACTGGTAAGTATTCAAATTAATGCGTATCCCATAGGTTGTTCCTACAGTTAGGTTGCTCGCCTCAAGCGAGAAGGGTACTACATCACCTTCAAGGTAGGTTGCCTGATTTGAGTTGGCTTGCCCATTTGCCCACTGATCGGTCGTTGTTTCCCACTGGTTCAAGGTGAGAGAGGGGTTTCCATCGGTAAATGTTGTTGTTGCTACTTGGTCGTCGGCTGTGCCAAGAGTTCCGTCTGCTCCGGTTCCAATCGCGGTTAAGTTTAAGGTGGCATTCAACGCATCGGGAGTGCCACTACCCGTACTATTGTTATCGGTCGGAACTGTCCAAGTGGTGACGACTTTACCGTCAACTTGACCGTCGAGGTCGCCTTCACTACCATCCGTGACGGTGAAGGGCGTGTAGATGTCGGCATCGCCATCGTCGCCGGGATCGTTGGGGTCGTCGGCTAGGGAAAATTGGATGCTGGAACCGGGATCGAAGCCGCTGGCGGTGATGGTTACGGTTTCGCCGGGGGCGTAGTCGAGTTTGTCGGTGGTGACGGTGGGGATGGATTCGCTTAGGTCGCCGAGTAAGGGATCGACTAATGGATCGATTAAGTTATCGCCGAATGAAGCATCTGACATAGTTGATAGCCCTCTAATTGCTCTGAATTGCGTCTTGAAGATGGAAGATGTTGCGATCGCGTTCTGCCCTTACTCGGCATTAGGCGTGCAGATTGAGATAGCGCCCTTCTCACCGATCGGGATGAATGGCGCTTTACTCGCTCTGCGAGTCTCTACTGGAACTTTTGACAAAGCTCCGCAGATTCAAGGATGCTCTTCAAGGATTGAAGAATTTCCCGATCTCGACTGAGTAGTTTTATAGCGGTAGTTTAAAACGACTTTATGTAAAATTTGTGGAATCTTGTGAAAAAAACGTGAAAAAATTGAAAATTTTCGTTAAGCTCGCGGATGTTTGGAGAAAAGTGAAGTTTACAGCGGACTTTGGGGTCGCGCATTTGCACGGAAGGATCGCGCTTGGATTCTCGCTTGCGGGGGGAAGGGATGGAGGTTTCCCGCAAGGGGGCGAGGTCAGCAGAACGTAACAGTTCGTTAACCTCACGCAGGCACTACTTAAGATTTCCTAGTGGAGTTGAACTTTTTTGTTAAGGCTATTTCGGACGGCGATTGACGAGTTCGGTAACGTCTTCAAAGAAAATGAATAGGGTCTGCTCGCTCTGTCCTCGATCGCTGTCTGCCGAATGCGCGATCGCGTAAAGGCTGATATACTGAGGTCGCTCCGGATTGGATTCTCTGACAAACTCTGGAAGGACGAAGTAGTCTAACTCGCGATCGAGAACTTGCTGAAGTTTTTGTTCGTATTCGAGCAGTTCGGGGAAAGCTTCTCCGAGCTTTGTACCGGAATAAAATGCTTCTGGATAATCCGAATAGTTACTAGCGCCTAGGGAAAAGTTAACGATCGCACCTTCATAATTTATGCTGACATATTCGAGCGATTTCAATCGAAGTAATTGCTCTAAAACTTCAGCAGGAGGCAGTTTGCCGACCTTACTATTTTCTCGCTCTGCCAGACTTAAGCGATAGCCAACCCCATAAATAGTCGTAATGATATCGTTAGTTGCACCTGCTTGCTTAAAGGCTTTACGCAAACTTTTAATGTGGAATCGCACGCTACTGTGGGTGGGCGTTTTTTCAACATCCCAAAGTTGTTCGACAATAGCTTCGTAGCTAAAGATTTGTTCGGGATATTTTAGGAAAAGCAGCAGTAAGAAATACTCTTTTGTAGAGAGGTCAACCGGCTTCCCGTCATACATAACAGTCCGAAAATTGGGATTGACCAATAGTTTTCCATAGCGATAGTTGTTACAGTCTTTGTCCGGACAAAAGAGGTTGGCTGAGAGTTGAACTTGAGAAGGTAGATTTAAAATGGAGATACACATTTGGGAGTCTATTATTTATAAGTTTTGTTGAGATCGCAGTTGCGAATAAAGGTTCGCTTAAAAATCTGTGAGTTTGGGCGCAATAGCAAACTGCCGAGACTTCAGCAAAAATGAGGATCCAAACATAGCTCATACTCGCTTTATAAGCCACAAATATGTCCCCGTTTTCCGAAACCCAAGCCACAAAGTCTAAGGCTTTAAGCTTTGGCAGCTATAAGTTTCAGGTATGCCCTCTATAACTTATAAGGCTATTCTCCATATTAGTGTCGGGGGTAGAAAATTTCTAGAACGTACAATTACCTGGTCTATATTGATTTGAGTGTTAGCCGACAAACCCAGCTTTATCTTAAAAGTAGGTCGGATTGATTCGAGCTAGCAGCGCGTTTCTGGGCAGTATATCGATCCGGTTGTGCGATCGCGGTTGACGGCGATCGCGAAATCTACTGAGACAGGTTTTTGAAGAAGCGGTGTAACAAAAAGTTCGGGATGCAGCGATCGCCAAAAATACCGAACGAATTGCTCGATTTCTGCATCACTCATTCCGGCTTTTCCGCTGGCTTTCATTTTTTGTTCGGCTTCTTTGCGCCAGTCCAAACTCCAGCGATAATCGAGGGGATAGAGAACGAGAAGGCGATCGCAGCGCTGCCACAGGGGAAGGTAGGCGGCGAGGCGTTGGTTGCAGGTGCGGGCAAAGTCGCGATCGCCAGCGGTAACAATCGGCGCTGGCGGGTTTTCAAAAGCTTTGTCGTCAATGGGTTGCGCGCCAACAAACCAGCCTTCAAATAAAAGGATTTCGGCAGTTGCAGCGGTTTCTGGGGCGATGCGATCGCCCACTCCGTTGTGGAGGGATTTATCGAAGCGAGGTAAACTGAGGGGAAATTCGCGGCGATGGATGCGATCGAGCAGTTCGATGCCTAATTGTACATCGTGGGTTCCCGGCGGCCCGCGCCAGATTAAACGCGGATCTTGCTGTTGCAATTGCTGGCGTTCTGCATAGGTTTTATAGAGATCGTCGAGGGAAAGGTTAAGCGTTGGATAGCCCAGTTGCGCTAAAATAAAGCTTAAAATCCCAGCCAGGGTACTTTTCCCGGTTCCTTGCACGCCTAAAATTCCGAGAATGAGGGGTTGGGACTGTGCTTCTCGCCATGTTTGCAATTGCAGGGCGAGGGGCAACCATAGCGTCCAAAGGGTTTTTAGGGTTTGGGGGGAGTCGATCGCGAATCCGGGGCAGTAGGGGGCGAGGGCGGGGTAAATGTTCTCGAATAACCGCGATCGCACCTCGATTTTTTTCAATCCTATCTCTGCGTTAATCTCAAACGCTTTTGCTCGTTGCGAATCTTCTAATTCCGCCGCGAGGAGGGTTTGGCAATCTTCTGCGGTTGGTTTTTCCCCCAAACTCCAACGCCGTAAAATCTCATTCGCGTTCATCATCGATCTGGTTTAACGCAACGATCGCAATCCGCGTACCAACCCCCGATACACGCCCGCGAGAAAATCGAAGTTCAGGGTTTCGATGCGATCGCTGGGTTGATGGTAGTTCGGATTGCGCATAAAGGCCGTATCCGTGACCATAATAGCGCGGTAGCCGCGATCCCAAAAGGGGGCGTGGTCGCTGAGGCGCGTCGCGCGCAGCAGTTGCCCTTTCATCCCGGCGGGAAGCCATTGGGCGGGGGTTCCGGCTTGGCGAAATTGGCGGCTGAAGTGCCATAAATCGGGTAAGGTGGGAAGATTGCCGATGAGGGCGATGTAGTTGCCGCGATCGGGATAAATTCGCTCTAAACCGGCGGGATATTGCTGAGAACCCGGTTCTTGGCTGCAATAGCCTAACATTTCTAATGAGAGCATTAAGCGCAAAGGTTGACTTGTTCCCAAATCTTCGGCATAGCGATCGCTGCCAATTAAACCATATTCT
Source organism: Oscillatoria sp. FACHB-1406 (assembly GCF_014698145.1). Classification (NCBI taxonomy): domain Bacteria; kingdom Bacillati; phylum Cyanobacteriota; class Cyanophyceae; order Oscillatoriales; family Oscillatoriaceae; genus Oscillatoria; species Oscillatoria sp. FACHB-1406. The sequence goes on from NZ_JACJSM010000007.1 coordinate 222,828, forward strand.
TCTAAATCGAAGGCAATCAAACGCAGGGGGTAGCGGACGGGTTGGGCGGCGAATTCTCGCGCTAGTTCCAGCAATACGGCAACGCCCGTTGCATTGTCGTCTGCGCCTTGGGTTCCCGGAACTGCATCGTAGTGCGCGCCGATTAAAATGGGCGGTTTAGAAATTGTCCCATTGCGGGCGGGTAGATTTAGCACTAAGTTTTGATGGGTGCGCCCTCTGGGAGTGTAAGTAAAGTTGTGGCGTTCGACGGTTCCCCATTGTTGTAATTGTTGCTGGATATAGGTTTGCACGTAAAAATGTCCGGCGCTGGCAAAATAGGGATCGCGCTCTCGGGCGATTTCGAGGAGGTGCGATCGCAAGCGTTCTTCATCATCCTTCATACCATTAATCTGGGCATCAATTGCCGAAACTCCCATTTTAACGCCGTTTCTCCCTCCCCATCTCCCCCTGTTCCCCTTCATAACTCATCACTCATAACTCATCACTCAGAATTTATCCCCCCTTCATAACTCATCACTCATAACTCATCACTCAGAATTTATCCCCCCTTCATAACTCATCACTCATCATTCATCACTCAGAATTTATCCCCCCTCTCCCGAACAGCTACAATTGAGCTTGACAGACTCCCGACTGTATCAGTTGCCATTGCGAACAATCCAAGCTGGAACATTGCAACCTTCTGGGTAGACTTAAAGTAAAGCAGAACCAACTTCACCAAATCCGATTGATTTAGCAGCCACTATGCGCCAGAAACTTGACTTTAGCCTTTTAGTCGTTACCTCGTTTATCGTTGTTCTAGCCTTAGAACCCGTCCATCAATCCTTAGATAAAAGCGCGGCAGCTAGCGAACCCTCTTCAGCCAAACCCCGTGCGGCAGATTCCACCGATGCTGGAAACGCGCGCAACTCCTCGGGCAATCCTCTCCTCGTTGGTTCGGCAGAACGAATTTTGCGCGATTTAGAGCGCAATAAGTTAGATTTCGATCGCACTTAATTTTATTGCTGTCATTTTACCCTTGAAATCGAGTTGAATAGAAACGCAGGCAAAGGATGTAGACTATACGCCTTTGCTTTTTTTTAAGCTAGCCCCGCAAGCAGTCCTGCACTTAGCTTAAAGGTAAAAAGAAACCCCACGCCGTTATTTAATAGCGCTACTTGCCCGATAATGAGCGGTACTAAAAGCACCAAAGTCTTGATTGGTGGGCGCTGCCCACCCTACCGAATGTCCTAACCTATGGGCATAGCGCTATACATGATTCGGCGTGCGGTAGTTCGCTAACACAATGGATTCCGCCATGCACGATTCAGAGGCAGAAAATCTCTCCCGTTCCCTTCTTTCAAAATTTATTGCCACAGAACCCTTGGATAAAGTGGGCGAAGCGGGAGAACGGGCAGTCTGGGAGGCGGTACAAGGGGCGTTTTGCGATCGCGAATGCCTTGCCTATTGGCGCTACCCGATCTTTTCGCAACGGGGGAAATACCGCAAGGAACCGGATATCCTGATTGTCGATCGCGAGTGGGGCGCAATTATTATTGAGGTGAAATCCCTTGCGATCGCGCAAATTGCGTCAATTTCCGGGCATTTATGGGAATATCACGATTACTACGCGGCAACGGGCAATCCTTACCAACAAGCCGAAAATCAACTGTTTGCGCTCCTCGAGTATAGCGATCGCGAGCCAACATTGCAGCGCCAAGTCAGCGGGCGCGCCCTCGTCGCCCTACCGAAAATTAACCGCCAAGAGTGGCAAGAACGGGGATTCGATCGCCTCCCAACTAGCCCACCCCTACTCTTTCAGGAAGATTTATGCGAGGGAATGCGCGATCGCCTCATTAAAACGCCGCCCCTCGTCACCGCCCCGCCCTTAACCGAGGAACAGTGGCAACTGCTGTTAGCGGTGGTTGCAGGAACACCGCTGTATCGTCCGCCGTCGCGTCGGGTTCTCGCGCGCGATCGCAGTCGGGGTAAAATCTTACAGCAGGCTAACGAGCAACTTTTACAACTCGACCTCGAGCAAGAACGCATCGCCAAGCAAATCCCCCCCGGACCGCAGCGCATTCGTGGGCTAGCCGGTTCGGGAAAAACCGTCCTCCTTTGCCAAAAAGCTGCCCATATCCACCTCAAACACCCCCATTGGCAGGTTGGCTTCGTTTTCTTCTCCCGCAGTCTCTATCCGCTCGTTATTGCACAGATCGATAAATGGTTGCGTTACTTCAGCCAAAATGAAGTCGGTTACGATGCCGATAACCGCAACCTGCGCGTTCTCCATGCTTGGGGGGCGAAGGGACAACCGGGACTCTATAGTTTTCTGTGTCGTCAAGCGGGCGTGAAACCTCTGACGGTGAAGAATCTCCGCACCAAACAACCGAACGAAGCACTCGCCGAAGCTTGCTGCTATCTCCTCAATACGGCGGCAATTCCGCAATGCTTCGATGCGCTTTTGCTCGATGAAGGACAGGATTTAATCGTCGATCGCTGTAAGTTTGAAGGGAAACAGCCTTTTTATTGGCTGGCTTATCAATCCTTGCGTCCCGTCGATCCCGCGCTTCCTCACCAGCGGCGTTTGATCTGGACTTGCGATGAGATGCAAAGTTTGGAAAGCCTCACCGTGCCTTGCGTTAGCGAGCTTTTTGGCGAGGAGTTGGCGCATCTGGTGGCGGGGAGTTACAGCAATGGCATCCCGAAAAGTGAGGTTCTCTCGCGCTGTTATCGCACGCCTCACCGCATTTTAACAGCCGCCCACGCGATCGCGATGGGATGGTTGCGTCCGGGGGGAATGCTGACGGGAATGCAATGTCCGGAAGATTGGCGCGCGATCGGTTACGAGGTACGCGCCCCCGCCACTCTCCATCGTCCTCCTCAAAATTCCCCCAACCCCATTTCCCACCTTTGGCAGGGAGATTGCCTCGAATTTAAAACCTTTCCCAATCGGCAACAAGAACTTAGCTATTTAGCTCGCCATTCCCTCGATCTTCTCCGTCATGAAGGGTTACGACCCAGCCAAGAAATATTAGTCATTGTGTTAGGGAACTTTTTAGAAGCACGACAACTCGAAATTGATGTTGCTAACTTTTTAATTCAACAAGGAATCGACGTTTATTTGCCAGGAACTAATAATTATAACACGATCTCCTGCAATAAAGAACAATATAATCCTAATTCTTTTTGGTTTCCCGGCGCAATTACAATCTCGCGCATTCACCGCGCCAAAGGGCATGAAGCCGACCTCGTTTATATCGTTGGACTAGATAAAATTGCCGTAGATGAAAGCAACTTAAAACTGCGAAATCAACTATTAATTGCTTTGACGCGGGCGAGAGGATGGGCGGTTTTGAGTGGGATTGGGAATTACTCTTTTTATGATGAGATGCGGAACATTATGCAGCGCGACGAGACCTTTTCTATCGCTCATCGCTATGCGCCCCAAAGAAAACTCGCCGCCTCCAGCGCGGGCGAATTATTGCAATCCTATCAATCTGGAAATCGTAACTTTCGCAACTGGAATCTGGAAAAAGCAGAACTCGAAAATGCGAACTTGAAACAAATCGATCTACTTGGAGCGAATTTAAGAAGTGCAAACTTACAGGGCGCAAATCTCGATAAGGCTAAATTGATTGCTGCCGATTTGAAAGGCGCAAGGTTAAAGGGAGCGAGTTTGAATAAAGTCCAGTTAATAGGAGCAAATTTGCAAGACTCCGATCTAACTGCCGCCGATTTAAGGGGCGCAAATCTAAGCGATGCTCGGTTAGAAGGAGCAATTTTATCGGGAGCAAATTTAAACGCTGTGGAATTGACCGGAACGATTCTTTTAAAATGATTAAACAATTGCTTATAGCGTTTTTGTTTGCGTGAGGTACAGTTCCAAAAATTAAATCGGTAGGGGCGCGGATTTCGAGGTTTTAGGGGCGAATGGTATTCGCCCGCTGGGTGTACCTCATCCATGTGAAAGCTGCTATAGTACCAGTTTTTATTGATTTTGCAATGTTGCGTAGAATTAGGGAAGAGTAATGCTCTGCCCTACAGATAAAATTCATTGCATCAGACTTTGGGAATTTGTATAATGCTAACTTTTATCGAGCTTGTACGATTTTACAAGAGGGTATAAAGTGCGATTGCTCTAAAGCGAAGAAATATTGCATTGCGAGCGTAAATTAGTGCAAAAATACTGTAAATATGGCATAATTAAACTAATATAGAAAGTAACGCACAATCTTGGGGCGTTACCGTGAGCCTAAAAATTAGTCTCTTTTTTCCAAAATCTAACCCGCGCTTAACGCACCCTACAAAAAAGCTTAGAAACTCATTATCCATTATCCATTATCCATTAAATCCATGAGTTCTAACCCCGCGCAAATCGCGCTGCCTACACCCTTCCCAAATCATCTGCAATTGCCCGAAGAAAACGGTGAATTCGTGAAGAACTTTCAAGAACATCCCCAAAGCATCTTACTAACAGATTCTCTCAGCGCAGTATTAGAAAACCTGCATCCCGACGGACGTTACGCGATCGGTCAGGACTGCGGGATATATTGGCGACAAACCGATCCGCCCGATCGCGGTGCAGAAGCGCCCGATTGGTTTTACGTTCCCGGGGTTCCTCCCAAACTCAACGGTCAAATTCGCCGTTCCTACGTCATTTGGCAGGAATATATCGCCCCGATGATTGCCTTAGAATTTGCCTCTGGGGATGGGTCGCCCGAACGAGACAGAACGCCGTTATTTTCAGCAGAAAACGAGAATACCAGACCGGGAAAATTCTGGGTCTACGAACAAATTTTGCGGATTCCTTACTACGGAATTTATCAAATTCGGAACGAACAGTTGGAACTGTATCGCTTGATTAACGGGATTTATCGCCTGCAAGAAACTAACGATCGCGGCCATTATCCCATTGAACCGATGGGAGTAGAACTGGGCTTATGGGAAGGCAGCTACCAAAACCAGACGCAGCGGTGGTTGCGTTGGTGGGATGGGGAGGGCAATTTGTTGCTGACGGGTAGCGAACGCGCCGAAATCGAACGACAGCGCGCCGAACGAGAGCAACAGCGAGCCGATCGCGCCGAACGGGAAAGAGACAGCATCGCGCGATCGCAACGCGAAGCCATCCCCCAACTGTTGAGGATGGGATTAACCCCGCAGCAGGTATCCGAAGCATTGCAGTTGCCGCTCGAAGAAGTGCAGGGCTTCAATAAAAGAGAGGAAAGAAGTTAGAGTAATAAGGAAACCAAACCGACTCTTTTGCGGCGATCGCGATGGCAACCACCCAAGACGCACCCAACTCACCCTCTACCCAACCCGAAGACTATCTCGACGAAATCCCCAACGAAGTCGAGATGTCGTTTTTCGATCACCTCGAAGAATTGCGCCAGCGGATATTTTACTCGCTTCTAGCGGTTATTGTCGGCGCGATCGGCTGTTTTGCCTTCGTGCGTCCCCTCGTCCAATGGCTCGAAATTCCCGCGCAAGGCGTAAAATTCCTGCAACTCGCCCCGGGCGAATTCTTCTTCGTCTCCCTCAAAGTCGCCGGTTATAGTGGCATTCTCGTTGCCAGTCCCGTCATCCTCTACCAAATCATTCAATTCGTTCTCCCCGGACTCACCCGTCGCGAACGTCGCTTCATCGGTCCGGTTGTACTCGGTTCCAGCGTCCTCTTTTTCGCCGGACTTGCCTTTTCCTATATTGCCCTAGTTCCCGCCGCCCTCAACTTTTTCATTACCTACGGCGCGGATGTCGTCGAACAAGCTTGGTCTATCGAACGTTACTTTGAATTCGTTCTCTTGCTCATGTTTTGTACCGGAATTGCCTTCCAAATTCCCGCCATTCAATTCATCTTGGGCGCATTAGGAATTATTAGTTCCGCCCAAATGTTTTCCGGTTGGCGCTACGTCGTATTGGGTTCGGTTATCTTAGGGGCAGTCCTCACCCCATCCACCGATCCCGTCACGCAATCGCTGCTCGCTGGAGCGGTATTATTCCTTTATTTTGGCGGCATTGGAGCCGTAAAATTAATCGGGCGGTAAGTATAGGTTGGGCGTAGTGTCGTGACACAGCTAAAACTGTGCGATAGGTTTCTCGTTCTATTGCTTACTCGATCGGGGTTTCGAGAGTTTTTCTAACGCCTCATTTAAGGTGTGTCACGGCAGTAGTGCCGTGACACCGCTAAAACTGTGCGATAGGTTTCTCGTTCTATTGCTTACTCGATCGGGTTTCAAGAGTTTTTCTAAAGCCTCATTTAAGGTGTGTCACGGCACTACGGAAAAGCCGGAATTTAAGACTTGCTTGATAAGAAGGGCGAATGCCATTCGCCCCTACCTGCACAATCTGAAATCCATTGCGCTTAGGGCAACCAAAAATCCGGCAACCAACCCCCAACCATCTGCCGCACCGATTGGTTCAGCCACCGCCCAGCTTGAATATGCGGTTCGTCTGCCTCTACTGGGATAATCTCGGCTTTCTGCCCCAATCCAAAGCGGTTAACGACTAAATTCGCTGCCTCCAAACCCGTCACGTAAGCTTTTTCTTGCGACCAAGAACCGTGGCGAGTAACAACCCAATCCCCGCTCATTAAAACATTCGGAATACTCGTCTGTGCGGGCAAGAGATACTGATAGCTTCCGGGGGCAAAATGGGTTACGCCCTGCCGCACGCGAACGACACTACTATCGATGATTTTCGCACTGCTAAATTCGGGAATACAAGTTGCAATATCCCGGCAAACTTTGGCGACAATTTCTGCATCGCTCATTCCCAATAACTGATTGGCATGGTAGAAATCTGCTTCAATAACGCTGCCCGGTTCGTCGCGATAGTCGTCGTGCAAAGTATTGAGATCGAAAAACGTCCAGCCTGTGGTTGCATCGAAGCCAAAACAAGCATTGGATGGTAAAGGAATATTCACTTTGCGATCGCACCACAAGCGCACGGCTAAAACATCAATTCCCCCTAAATTGCTCAGGTTGCGGAATTCTGCGTAGCGATTCAAAGTTTCACTTCCAGCAACAATTTTCTTTATCCCGCTAACGCTGGTTGCAAAGATAACCGCATCCGCCTCAAACACTTCTTCGTCGCAAACGACGGCGTTGGCATTGCCTGTTTCATCCAGGAGGATGTCGTTAACGCGCCGATTCGTTAAAACCTTTCCGCCCGCATTTTCAATCTGCTGTACCCAGGGTTTAAAGATGCGTTCTCCCACCGTTCCCCGACACCAGACGACATCGAAATCGGGTTGGTGAGCCAAAATGAAGTAATAAAGCATTCCCAGGGCTGCGGCGGCGCTGCACTGTTCGCCCGGGGCAAAGAGTCCCACCAGCAGCATCGGTTCAAAGGATTCGGCATAAAGTCGTGCCGATACGCCAAATTGTTTGAAGAGTTCGCGGGCGGTAACTTTATCGTAACGCTGCCATGCTTCGTGGGAGTTGTCGAAGTCGAGAAGGGCGTAGAGGAGGGGCAGGGCGGAAAGTCTGTCGATGAGGGGCAGGCGTTTGAATTGGGTGTAGAGGAAGGTTCCGAGGGGGGTGGGGAGTCGCGGTTCGTTTTGGAAGATGGGCGATTCAACTTCGAGTCCGTGGGGGGAGTATTGGGAGGAACGAGTAAAGGGGGTGAAGGGTTGCAGTTGCAGTCGTTCGACGAGGTGGAAGATGTTGCGGTAGGGATACCAAAAGCCGTGAATTCCGGCTTCGACGGAACGCCCGCTGGGGGTTTTCCAACCGGCGACTAATCCGCCGGGATAGGGGGCGGCTTCGAGGAGGGTGACGTTGTAGCCTTGTTGGGCGAGGTGGTGGGTTGCACCGAGTCCCGCCCAACCCGCACCGACGACGATGATTTTGGGGGATTGGGTTTGCATGGGGAGTAGCAATTAAGAATTAAAAATTAAAAATTGGGAGGAGGGCAAGGACTGGGCTGTTGAATCTGTAGTCTGCATGGTTTGGAATTGATGTAAGGATAGAGGTAAGTCGAAAATTTTGGGTTTTCAATCCTGTCTTTAAGATTAACGTTAAAGGGTGGGACAGTCGGGGCGACTGTCTGCGGTTTTGGGGTAAGATTTGCGGCTTTTTGGCGGTTGTAGCGGCGTGAGGGTGTGGGACTTGACAAAGTTGCACAGATGGAAGAGCGAGGATCGAAGGAACCTTCACGATTGAGGCACGATCTTGCTTGTGGAGAATAAGGCGATGACAACTTATTACAGCTACGGTATTGGCAGTGCTGGTTTTGGTCTAATCGTTTTGATTGCTTATGTTCTTTTGCAATGGCTGCATATTCCATCGGGAAATTTTTTAGATTGGGTGATTGGCGTTCTCAGTTTTTGGTGGTTGCTGGCGGTTGTGACGCTGCCGTGGAATGTCTGTTTTGAGGCGCAGGAAGCGATCGCGGAAGCGGAGTTGTCGGAGTCGAAGGGGATTGCAGTCGATCGCGCCCAGGTTAGATACGCGCGCAAGGTGTCCCGCTGGGCGTTAGTTGTCGCCATCGCACTACATATTCTTTCTGCGATCGCGCTCTATACCCTCGCCGCGACGGGGGTTAGTGCCGTTGGCTACGTCAGTTCTGGTGCGGCGCTACTGTTCACGGCTTTGCGTCCGGCAGCGCGCTTTTACCAATATTTAGCCGCGCGCATCTGGGCGATTCGCCACGAAATTAAGTATCCTCGCGAAGATGTTTTCGAGTTGCGCGATCGCGTTATCGGCCTCGAACACAGTGTCAAACATCTTAACGAAATTCTCGATCCCCAAGAACCTCATTCTTGGGTTGCAACGATGCAGCGAGAGAGCGAAGAAACTCGGCGCAATCTTGCTAATTTACGCGCGCTACTCGAACAGTCGCAAGCGCAGAACGAAGTCGCCCACCAACAGTTAGCAAAAGAGGCAACAAACGCGATCGCACAACTGAGCGAAGATAGTCAAGTTCTCGGCCACGTTCGCGAAATTATTCAGTTCTTCAAAACAGCTTAAATTAAGCTTAGAACCCCTTGATAATTCGTAATTCGTAATTCGTAATTCGTAATTCGTAATTCGTAATTCGTAATTTCAGGTCACAAGCCTCTAATTTTAATGAGGAAAAAGTCGATCGATGCCCAGCAACGATATTCAAGCTCCCGACTTCAGTCCTAGAATAATATAAAATCCGGTTGAATGACCATAGTATGTTTCTCGCCTCAGTCAGCAGGAAAGCAAATTTATAGTGTGGCTGTTTATCCGGATTTCATATAATTACGAACTACGAATTATCAATTACGAATTATAGAGACGTTATATACAACGTCTCTACAGGCAATTTGTTCTTTCTTAAGTCAGTGTCATTCATTATTCATTATTCACTATTCACTAAATGCCGAGCCGTTGGTAAATCTCATCAATGTGCAAGAGATGGTGTTTTGGATCGAAACAGGCTTCTATTTCTCGCTCCGATAAATGCTTTGTAACCGTTGCATCTTGACTTACCAAAGCGCGAAAATTACCGTCGTCGCGATTCCAAGCTTCGTGCGCGCAAGTTTGGACGATTTTATAAGCTTCCTCGCGCTTCAATCCTTTTTCAACTAAGGCTAACAGGACGCGCTGGCTGAAAATAACCCCCCCGTAAACGTTCATGTTACGTTTCATGTTCTCTGGGTAAACCAGAAGGTTTTTTACCAGTTGCGAAGTCTCGTGCAGCATAAAATGAGTCAAAATGCAAACATCGGGCAAAACGACTCGTTCGACGGAACTGTGGGAGATATCGCGTTCGTGCCAGAGGGCAACATTTTCGAGGGCAGCGACAGCACTCGCGCGCACGACTCTCGCCATTCCCGTCAAGCGTTCGGATCGGATCGGGTTGCGTTTGTGGGGCATGGCGGAGGAACCTTTCTGCCCTTTGGAGAAGTATTCTTCGACTTCAAGAACGTCGGTGCGCTGGAGGTTGCGAATTTCGACAGCAAAGCGCTCGATGGTTGCAGTGAGGAGGGCGAGATGTTGGACGAAGTTGGCGTGGCGATCTCGGGAAATAACTTGGGTGGAGGCGGTATCGGGCTCGAGTCCGAGTTTTTGGCAGGAGATCGCTTCGACGCGGGGATCGACGTTTGCATAGGTTCCCACCGCGCCAGAAATTTTGCCCACGCCAATTTCTCGCCGTAAATGGACGAGGCGATCGCGATTTCGCAGGACTTCTGCCAGCCATCCGGCGAGTTTAAAGCCAAAGGTTATCGGTTCGGCGTGGATGCCGTGCGATCGCCCGACCATAATGGTGTAGCGGTGTTCTTGGGCTTGATAGCGCAGGACTTGCACCAATTCTTCCACGCTTTCTAAGATAAGGTTTAAGCTGGCAACCATCTGTAAGGCTAAGCCCGTATCGAGAACGTCGGAACTGGTTAAGCCGAGGTGAATGTAGCGTCCTGCGTCGCCGACGTATTCGTTGACGTTGGTGAGAAAGGCGATAACATCGTGGCGCACTTCTTCTTCGATTTCTAAGACTCGGGCGCGATCGAACTTTGCTTTGGCTTTAATTTCGTCAACCGCTGCTTGAGGAATATAGCCGAGTTCGGCTTGTGCTTCACAAGCTGCTATTTCAACTTGCAGCCAGGTTTGAAATTTGTAATCGTCAGTCCACAGTTGGCCCATTTCGGGCAAGGTATAGCGTTCGATCATTGCTTGATTGTCAAAAGGTAGGTCGCCCGGGCCGTTTAAAGTCAACCCGCAGAAAATAACGGTATTTTAACCGTCCTATTGTAGCGCGTTGCAGTCTTTATCTCAGTGTGAAATTTTACCGTCAGGGAATGAGTTATGAATTACGAATTACGAATTACAAATTCCCTATTCATTCCAACCGGCAAACTCTCCGGCAAAGCGATCGCGCGATAATACTTTAATCCTCGCATCTTGTCGCGCTGACTCTCGTTCTACCTCGGTATTGTAGCCCCAGTCGCCCAAATACAAACCCACATCGCCTAAATCGGGCTGCTGTTCGATCAGTTGTAAAGTTTTCAGGCGATCTTCTACAAACCAGACGCTCGCTGAGCCGCGATCGGCGATAATCTGCCGTAAAGTCTCGTGTTTGGGTTGCTTGACTTCTTTACCGATAATTGAGGTGGGGGGAAGTTCGATCGCTTGTTGTTGCAGCAAGCGTTGGGTAAAACGCCCTTCTTTGGTGGTAATAACGATAACCTGCGTCCCTTGTGCCGCGATCGTTTGTCGCACTTTTTCGGCAATCTCCGGATAAAAGCGGTGCAATCCCAACCATCCGCCCAAATCTTGCACCATCCAATCATCGCGCACCGCATCCAAGGTTTTCCCCAAGATTTTGGCTTCGATCCCCTCCGACATTAATAAGCCCGAGGCAATGGGCAACCAATCGCCTAAAATCTCAGCTTCCGAAACCCCTAAAATTAGCGCGCGGATGAGGAGGGGCATTTCCCACCCCGTCTCGATAACCGGACGCGATCGCATAAAACTGGCTTCTAACTCGGCGGGTGGTTCCAGCGTTTCTGGCTGCCAAACTTGGCAGTAGGCGCGCCAAGAGGATTGGAAATACTCCAGCAATCCGTCGCAGAGTACGCCGTCAAAATCTAGAGCGAGAATATCGGGGCGATCGGAGGACATATTTAATAAGGTTTAAACTGGGGCGCTAGGATTCGAACCTAGGGATGGCGGGACCAAAACCCGCTGCCTTACCGCTTGGCTACGCCCCAACGAACTTAACCTTGGTTATTATAGCAGTCCTGCCGGGAAAGTTGTCAAGCTTTTTTTAAACTGCTCACTCGCTCTAGGGGAGTTTTAGATGGATTTGGCACAATACAAAAAGTTGATGGGCTTGCCCAGCAAGGTTTATGACATTCTGTAGCACGGTAAGTGCTGAAAAACTGTAATCCCTTTACTCACTATCCCGTTTTGTTCGGTAAGCTTGAGCGGGATGAGTTAATTTATCCGGATAACGAAGCTCCAATAAGCCTTTTTTGACTAAATCCTGTAAGTAGCGCCTTCTTAGGGTATGAGGAGAGCGATCTAATACTTCTGCCAACTGTTGCTGCGTTAGAAAAGCGTCTTGGCAAACTTTTAAGATCGCATCTTGCATTTGCTTTGGGTTAACCTTTCCCTTGCTTCTTACGGGTTCTGCCACTGCCTTCAGTTGTTCCAAACGATCGGAGCTTTCCGTCAAACGATCGGAGCTTTCCGTCAAACGATCGGAGCTTTCCGTCAAACGATCGGAGTTGAGGGAGGAAGATACCGGAAGTTGGATAAGTGAAAGCAGGTTAGAACTGGCAGTGTCAGGTAAACTGTAATACGTCCCGCGACCGTGACCGTATTTCTGCAAACAGCCGCTCTCAACCAAGTCCTTCAAACGGTCTCCAATGTCCCGGGGGTGCTGCTTGCTATAGCATTGTATGTCGGTATTGTTAATATCTCCGAGACGATGAGCCAGAACCAGAATCATTCGGTCGAGTTCTGAAAGATAGCGATACTTTTCTCCGACAATACTGCGTAGTTCTTTATCAATTTCCTCTGGTATCAAGCTAACTGTTGGTAGAGAAACAGTAATCAAGTTAACGTTTAATTTTTCGGAAACCAGCGGTGTAAACCATTGTTGTTCTCGCCAAGCTCGCAAAATTTTAGGAAAGCCCGATCCTGCTTTGTCCCCTATACCAAGCATTTGAAACATTTTCTGAAGGTTGGGATTTCGAGCATCGCTTAACCCTCCTTCATAGAGACTTTCGAGGGGAATTCTAAGACGACCTGGATTGGCAAATAAGAAACGGTCTCTAAACTTAGTAACTTGTATTGGTCGAGTTGATAAGTAGTCCGCATGAATAATAGTATTAGCTAATGCTTCTCTCAGAGCTTCGTGAACGTGCGTTTCTCCTTTACGAATTGCATCTCTGTCTAATTGAAAAGGCACATCTAAGTCTTGAGTCAAACGTCCGTAGACGCGATAGTAAAAGTTAAATAAATTAGCTTCCCATTTTCCATCTAAGGTAATTCGGTGCGTCCAACGTTGCTCTGGATTGTCTGAGAATTTTTCTTGGTAATCTAAGTGATAGTTAGGGAAGGCATCTGTAATGCTCCGCTCGCGTCCAAACATTAGTAAGCCTGCAAGTGTCAATCCTTGTTCTCCTGTATTACGATCGCATCGCCATCCTCCCAATTGGAAAAGAAGATTTTGATCGTCTCCAGCTAACCAAGGATGGTCGGGTTCTCTAGATCTAAAACGCTGACGAAAGGCTTTTAAGGTTTCTGGATCGAGATCGTTGAGAGAAAAATTTTTGAGAATTCCATAGTCCTGTGGTTCGCTGCTTGCATCTCGCAACATTTGTCGAACTTCGTCCTGGGTGCAAAGGTAATCTCCCTCGTAATTACGTTTGTATGTTCCTGTTAGAGGATTCTGGTTAATGTAGACAGGACGTTGAGTGCGAGTCGCTTTAGGAACTCTGATGACGATTAGTAAATGTTCATCAATGGTTTCGACCGTAACATCGGATGATTTACAGATGGGAACATTCAACTTTCGAGGATTGTTGTGGTTGTCCCAAAATTCTTTTTGTTGTTTTTCTGGGTTATCAACACCAGAGATCGCAAACTTTCCTTTTTTCTCGCTAATCCCTAAGATAATGTAACCGCCCTCGGTGTTAGCAAAGGCTGAGACGGTTTCCCAAACATCTTTGGACAGATGCTCTTGAGATGCTTTACACTCTAATTCTTCATTTTCGCCGATACTGAGTTGTTCGAGTAAAAATTCTCTGTCCATAAGCCCTAAAGCAAGTTGCAGATGTGCTAGTTGCGCTCCAAATGCTCAACAATGCACTTGCAGCCACCACAAAGGCTAAACCCATTCTATCAGTCCGCCAAAATGACATTTCATCTGGAAAGACGACATCAACTTAAACAGGATGGTATCTAAGTTAAGCAATCTACAACTCAAATCGGGATGACAGGATTTGAACCTGCGGCCCCTTCGTCCCGAACGAAGTGCGCTACCAAGCTGCGCTACATCCCGAAAATTAAACCTTATCTATCATAGCAGCTTTTGGACGCGATCGAACTTTCTTGTTACGATAAAAATTAAATCGATCGCGTAGGACGTGCAAATCGTGACAGTTAAACCAGAGTGGTTGCGGGTAAAAGCCCCTCAATGGCAGCGAGTGGGCAGCGTTAAGGAAATTTTGCGGGATTTGGGCTTAAATACGGTCTGCGAGGAGGCTTCTTGCCCGAATATCGGCGAATGCTTCAACGCAGGGACGGCTACTTTCTTAATTATGGGGCCAGCCTGCACCCGCGCTTGTCCCTACTGCGATATCGATTTCGAGAAGAAACCGCAAGCGCTAGATCCCCTCGAACCGTTGAATCTTGCTGAAGCGGTACGACGTTTAAAATTAAATCACGTCGTCATTACCTCGGTGAACCGCGATGACTTAACCGATGGCGGTGCAATGCAGTTTCAGCGCTGTATTGCCGAAGTTCGCAAGGTTTCGCCCCAGACGACGATTGAGGTATTAATCCCGGATTTGTGCGGGAATTGGGAGGCTTTAGCGGCAATTTTGGCGGCAAAACCGGAAGTTCTCAACCACAATACGGAGACAGTGCCGCGTTTGTATCGCCGCGTCCGTCCTCAAGGAGATTATGCGCGATCGCGGGAACTTTTGCGCCGCACCCGCGAGTTAGCCCCCGAAATTTATACGAAATCGGGCATTATGGTGGGGTTGGGCGAGACGGATGAAGAAGTCCGCCAGGTGATGCGAGATTTACGCGAAGATAGTTGCGATATTCTCACCATCGGGCAATATTTACAACCGTCCCAGAAACATTTGGGCGTACAAGAATTCGTTACGCCGCAGCAGTTTGAAGCTTGGCGCAACTATGGGGAGGAAATTGGTTTTTTACAAGTCGTTTCTTCGCCGCTAACTCGCAGTTCTTACCACGCCGAACAAGTCCGCGAGTTGATGGAACGCTATCCGAGGTAATTAATAATAGCGTTTTTTAACAAGGTGTAGGGGCGAATGGTATTCGCCCTTTTTAGACATTTGGTAGGGTAGACAGCGCCTACCAGCCAAGACTTTGGTACGTTTAGAACCTTGCATTCACGTTTCAAGTAGCGTTAGATATTTTACCAATTCTCATTGATTTTGCACGCTTTCCGAAGAGGGCATAACATTGTTATGCCCCTACAGCAAAAAATTTAGTGCATCGCGATTGGGAATTGGTATTCGACTAAGTTCGTCGTGGCGAATTGATTCGCAGTTTAGAGCGATACCGAACGATAATACCCAGCTTGTAATGATTAAATCCGCGATGGCTTTTTCAATAACTCCAACGCCACTTCATTTCTAGGATCTATTTCTAAAACCTTCTCGCAAAGCTTAACAACTTGGTCGCGCTCGCGGCGTTTTGATAGAATTCCTGCCTGCCCGAGCAACGCTTCAACTAAAACGGCTTGATACTCGTGCTGGGAAGGGTTTCGCTCGGCAATAAATTTATAGCAATTCCTATAGGAGTGTTGACGAGAATCCCTCCCCGATTCCAGAATTTTACGACTCTTGACATAGTATTTTAAAGCATAAGCGATCGCGTCCCGGTGTTTCCTCGAAAAACTGGCGTTATTTTCGATCTGTCGCCCTTCTTCTTCCAGTTTTTTGCCCACTTGTAAGTATTCTCGTCCGTAAAAAAAGTTGACATAACTTTGAGTCACGCGCCCTACATAAAAAGGGTATTTTTTCGCTGCCCAACGTTGTAAATCTGGTAAATCTTCGCAGGGAGAGATTTGTGGGTTATAGCTTATTTTTAAATAGGTTTGATAATTGGTATAACTTCGCTCTAGGCTTCGCAAATAGTTCGAGAAGTGTCCCTCCAGTTCTAGTTTTATCTTGGCTGCTTTTAAATGAGGAGCAAAAGGATCGTCGGGTTTAATCCGGATGGTGCGCTCGTAGAGTTTAAGGGCTTTCTTTTTATTCCCCGTTGTTTCCAGACAAATATTTCCTAAAGCGGTTAACGCTTCGATAGTATTGGGATGAAAAGCATGATATTGTTTAAACCAAGTATCGATCTGGAAATTGTTATCCGGCAATGCTTGGGGTTGCAGGAAAATGTAATGATGGTAATATTGCTGGGCTAAAGACAGATCGGGGATTTCTTCGCAAAGCTGTGCCATGTAATAAACGAGTTCGGAATCTTGAGGATTTTGGGAGTAAAGAACTTCCATTAATTCTAAAGCCTCCGTCATTTTGAAGGTAATCCACATCATCAAGGCGGTTTTTTTGACAACTTCGTAAAAGGCTTCATTCGCGATCGCGTTGACTAAATTGAAACTCGACTCTTGAAAGCGTTCGTACTCCTGACAAAGCTCCTCTTTCGTGAAATTATAAGTACATTCGCTATGCCAACGATAAACGTCTTCTGGCAGTTTAAAAAGTGGAATTTCCATTTTACGATCTGACTACCGGCGATACCTAACAAGAAAGGCATTTTTTTAATTTTAAAGCCTTGATTATTGGAGAAAGGGGAGCAAGATTATTTGGAGAAGACGATTGCGTCAATCAAGCAATCAATCAAGCGATCGCGCTCCATCGGTATAATCTCCTTGCCGTGTAACATTTCTTGCACGATCAAAAAATGCACGATCGCGCCGATAAAAACTCGCGTTGTTGCTTCAGGATCGGACAGTTTTAGGTGCGGACAACTCGTAAAATACTGGCAGATCTTTTTAAAAGCCGTTTGCTCGATATTGCGAACGAAAATGCGAGCTAGCTCCGGAAAACGACCCGATTCTCCTAAGATCAGCCGCATAAAATTTAGGAATTGCGGATCGCTCGTTCCCAGATCTAAGGCTCGATTGGCAAAACGCCGAAGAACAACCTCCGGCGGCATTTCCCCAATTTGCTCGTCCTTAAGCCCAAAAACAGACTGAAACTTTTTCTCGACGAGCCGTCGAACCAGCGCGGCAAATAAGCTCTCTTTGTCCTGAAAGTGATTATACACGGTAGCTTTTGAGACTTTCGCCGCGCTCGCAACGCGATCCATACTCGTCGCTGCATAACCATGCGCCAAAAACTCTTGCATCCCTCCGACTAAGATCGCTTCGGTTTTCTCGCTCGAGAGTTGTCTGTCTGCGCGTTTGGGTTTGGTCTGTCCCATGCCGGGTTCATCCTTAAGGGTAATCGATCTGCCTTCTCTTGACATTCTAAACTAATCGGTTTAGTCTAAAAAAACAGAACTAAACTAATCGGTTCAGTCTATCAGGAGACAAGAACCATGCAGGATGCAATCGGGTATAAAGATGCGTCGATTAAAGGAACCTCGCGGCGATGGGTCGCGATCGCGGCAATTCTCCTCTTGGGGGTTGGGGGCGCGATCGCTTACAATTGGCGACGGGTAGCCTTCGTGAAACCAGAAACCCCCGCCCCGGTCGCTGCCCCGGTAATCCACACCGTAACAGCCCTAGGACGATTATCCCCTCGGGGGGAAACGGTTAAACTGTCCGCCCCGTCTTCAACTCAAGGGAATCGAGTCGATCGATTGTTAGTGGAGGAAGGCGATCGCGTTGAGGTCGGTCAGCTAATTGCGGTACTCTATTCGCGCGATCGCCTGCAAGCCGTTCTTGCCGAAGCCCAGCAAGAAGTAAGCCTTGCACAGGCAAAACTTGCAGCCATTCAAGCGGGGGCAAAATCGGGCGAAATCGAGGCGCAACGGGCAGAAGTAGCCAGATTAGAAGCCGATCGCCAGGGTAGCATTGAAGCGCAAGCAGCGGCAGTACAACGGTTGCAGTTGCAACTCCAAAACGCGCAGACGGAGTACGATCGCTACCAAACGCTTTATCAAGCGGGGGCGATTTCTGCCTCCCAGCGGGATAACAAGCAATTAACGCGCGATACGGCCCAACAGTCCTTACAAGAAGCGCAAGCCACGCTAGAACGCCTTCGGACGACGCGCCCGCAGGAATTGAATAAAGCCAGGGCAACCCTAGCCGGAGTTGCAGAGGTGCGTTCTGTCGATGTGGAAGTTGCGCGGGCGGAAGTGAATCGCGCGATCGCGAACTTCAACGAAGCCAAGGCGAGTTTAGCCGAAACCGAAGTGCGATCGCCGATCGAGGGCGAAATCCTCGATATTCATACGCGGGCGGGCGAGACAATTTCCAGCGATGGCATTGTTGAAATCGGTCATACCGAACAGATGCAAGCGATCGCAGAAGTTTATCAAAGCGATGTCGCAAAAATCCACTCCGGACAGCGCGCGCGCGTCACCAGCGATGTCTTCCCGGAAGCCTTAACCGGAACCGTCGAGCGAGTGGGTTCCCAAGTGCGCCGCCAAACCGTGGTTAATACCGATCCTAGCGCTAACATTGATTCCCGAATCATTGAAGTGCGCGTCAACTTAGATGCGGCTTCCAGCCAAAAAGCCGCGAAATTCACCAACTTACAAGTTCAGATTGCGATCGAACAATGATGGGATTAATTCGGCAACTCCAACGTCGGACTCCGCTGGGATGGTTGCAACTGAGGCATGACAAAGGTCGTTTAATGGTTGCCCTGGCTGGGATTGCCTTTGCAGATGTATTGATGTTCATGCAACTCGGCTTTCAGGGTTCCTTATACGACAGCAACACCCGCGTCAATCGCGCCATGTTAGCAGACATCGTTTTGCTCAGTCCGAAAGCGCTAAATCTGCAAAATATGTCCACCTTTTCGCGGCGGCGACTGCTGCAAGCGAAGGACGTTCCCGGCGTTCAAACGGCAACCGCGTTGTATGTCGGTAGCATCACTTGGAAAAATCCTCAAACGCTGCTCAGTGCAACCGTTCAAGTTTTAGGTTTCGCGCCCGACGAGCCAACCTTTAACTTACCAGAAGTCGAGCAACAACTCGACAAGCTCAAATTGCCCGATAATGTACTGTTCGATCGCAAAGCGAGGGGGAAGTATGCAGATGCGATCGCGCGCATCGATCGCGGAGAAAAGGTAACAACAGAAGTCGATCGACGCACCTTAACCATTGCCGGACTCTTTAGCTTAGGCGCATCCTTTGGGGCGGATGGTAGCTTGATGGCAAGCGACCAAACCTTTTTGCATCTATTCCCACGTCGCAATGCGGCTAGTATTAGTATCGGACTGATTCGAGTCAAACCGGGCAGCGATCCCCAGCAAGTTGCAACGGCCTTAAAAGGGCATCTGCCGGAGGATGTGCGCGTTTTAACGTATCAGGAATACGTGGAATTTGAGAAAAACTATTGGCGAGTTGCAAGTCCGGTGGGATTTGTATTTGGCTTGGGAACGGCAATGGCTTTTGTGGTGGGCGTTGTCATCGTTTATCAAGTGCTATCGACAGACGTAAATGCCCACCTCAAGGAATATGCAACCTTCAAAGCAATGGGCTACAGCAATTCCTATTTATTGGGCGTAGTGTTTGAAGAAGCAATTATCCTTGCAGTTTTAGGCTTTATTCCCGGTTCGATCTGGCCGTTGGGCCTTTATGCCCTAGCCGCCAAAGCAACCGCCTTACCGATTCATATGACCGCTTCTAGGGCAGTAATTGTGTTCCTGTTAACGGTAATCATGTGCTTGCTTTCCGGCGCGATCGCAACTCGAAAACTTCAGTCTGCCGATCCCGCAGAAATGTTTTAATACCAACTCTCAGTTACAATGCACTAAATTTTTCGTCGTAGGGGCATAACATTGTTATGCCCTCTTCGGGAATCGTGCAAAATCAATGAGAACTTGAGTAATTCGTAATTCGTAATTCGTAGTTGGTAATTTGTGGTTCGTAGTTATAGAAAAAGTTAAACTAATGCCTACCAAACTCGCGATGGAAAGTGCAATTTCGATTGGACATCTCAATCATTACTTTGGTAAAGGACAACTTCGCAAACAAGTCTTATTCGAGATCGATCTCGAAATTAATACAGGCGAAATTGTCATTATGACCGGCCCTTCGGGTTCGGGAAAAACCACTTTATTAACATTAATCGGTGGCTTGCGAGCCGCTCAATCTGGCAGTTTGCAAGTCCTCGGACAGGAATTATACGGCGCAACTTCTCAACAACTCGCGCGAGCGAGAAAGTACCACGGCTATATTTTTCAAGCGCATAACTTGCACGGAAGTTTAACGGCATTGCAAAATGTTAAAATGGGCTTAGAACTGCATCAAGAACTTACTGTAGCCGAAATGAAAGCGCGATCGCGGCAGATGTTAGAACAAGTGGGATTGGGCGATCGCATTGATTATTACCCCGAGAACTTATCCGGCGGACAAAAACAACGAGTTGCGATCGCGCGCGCCCTCGTCAGCCATCCCAAATTAGTCCTCGCCGACGAACCCACCGCCGCCTTAGATAGTAAATCGGGGCGAGATGTCGTTAATTTAATGCAAACTTTAGCCAAAGAGCAAGGCTGCACGATTTTATTAGTTACTCACGATAATCGGATATTAGATATAGCCGATCGCATTGTTAGCATGGAAGATGGAAAGTTAAAAGAAAACGCTACTACCGCTTCGTAACATTCAAATCCAGGCAATTCGTAGGTTAGGTAGAGGAACGAATGCCGTTTGATATCAGTGCGGCGATCGACAAAAACGAAATGTTATCGTAGGGGCATTGCACTGCAATGCCCTTTCCAGGCACGATGGACGCGACAAATCGGATGTGACAAAATTGGTAGGGGCGCAAGGCTTGCGCCCGCCAGAGATGCCTTGACAGAATTGTTGCAGTACCAACTCAAACAAAAGTTTAATTAAACTAGCATGATGGAAATCCTGACCTTAGCAGCAGCCCAAGCCATTGCCAAGATTGCCCTCGATAAATTCATAGAAGGAGGGGCTGGCGAACTTGGGAAGAACATGACGGGTGCTGTCACCGAGAAAGTCAAGCAACTTGGCACCGTTGTTTGGAACCGGATTAAAGGCAATCATCGAGCCGTAGAAGTCTTGCAGGGAGCCGCTGAAAATAAACCCGAAGCGCTAACCCAACTGAAAAATTATCTTTACAGCCAATGGCAAGACGAAAACTCGGAATTTGTCCGAGAGGTCAAAACCTTGGCAGATGACATTCACTTTGAACTGACGCAAATCGAAGACAATAGCCCGATGACCGTGAATAATTACGGCGGCACTAACACGAATTACCAGACGAAAACAGGGAAGGATAATACCAACTATTTTGGTGGCACTCACAACCACGGTAAATAAGGGCATAGCAGTGCTCATGGGTGTCAACTTAACGTGAAACCCCACTCAGAAAGTGGAATCGCCCTCACCCCCAGCCCCTCTCCCAACCCTGGGAGAGGGGAGCAAGAGAGAAGAATTCACCCCCCTCGCCATGCAACAAAAGAACGAAAACAGCACCGGCTATCAAACGCAAACGGGAGATAATAACACCAACTTTTTCGGCGGCGAGCATCACCATATTTATCCCCAAACCTCGCCCCCTCAACCCCTCGGAACTCCCGATAACCTCCCCCTTAGCGACGTTGCCAAATTCGTCGGGCGCGAAGAAGCCCTCGCCACCGTCCATCAAAACTTGCAGGCAGCCCAAACCGCCGTCATTTCCTCCGTATCCGGGATGGGCGGCGTGGGCAAAACCGAACTCGCCTTGCAGTACGCCTGCCGACACCGTACCGAACAAACCTATCCCGGCGGGATTTGTTGGATTAACGCCCGCGCGCAAAATGTCGGGATTGGGATTCTCGATTTTGCGCGGGTTCAATTGGGCTTGCAAGCGCCCGACTTTCTCAACACCGTAGCCGAACAAGTGCAGTGGGTTTGTCAGCGCTGGCAGGGAGAACCTATCCTGATTATCCTCGACGACGCGATCGACGAAGCCGCCGTGCGACCTTACCTCGACGGACTCGATGCTCGCTTTCGGGTGCTGGTGACGACGCGCTTAAAGCTGGGAAGGGAAGGCACGCGCTTGGAATTGGAAGTGTTGAAGGAAGCCGATGCTTTGGAATTGCTGCGGGCGCTGGTGAACGAACCCGCACGGATTGACGGGCAGCTTGAGGATGCGAAGCGGTTGTGCGAGTGGTTGGGCTATTTGCCCTTGGGGTTGGAGTTGGTGGGGCGGTACTTGGCGCGCAAACAGGATTTGAGCTTGGCGGAAATGTTGGAGCGCTTGGAGGCAAAACGCCTCGCCGCCCGCGCGCTGGTCGAAACCAACGAGGATATGACGGCGAAATTGGGCGTAGCGGCCGCGTTTGAGTTGAGTTGGCAGGAATTGCCCCAAGCAGCGCGGGTATTATCGGGGTTGCTGAGTATCTTCGCTTTAGCGCCGATTCCTTGGGCGTTGGTAGAAGGCTGTTTGTCGGATTGGGATGAGGAGGAGTTGGAAGACTGCCGAGATGACGAACTATTGGGGCGAAGTTTGCTCTCGCGGGAAAAACAAGGGACTTATCTGCTTCATTCGCTGATTCGCGAGTTTTTTGCAGTGAAGTTAAAAGACGAGTTAAGCGAAGTTGCCGAAGGGTTAAAGCCGAAATTTGCTGGCGTTCTGACAGAAGTGGCGAAGACAATCCCGCAGACGGTGACGCTGAGCGATATCGAGCGGGTGGAGGAGGCGCTACCGCACTTGCAGGAAGTCGCCGATAAACTGACATCCTGGTTAGACGATAATACCGATATAACATGGCCGTTTATCGGACTGGCGCGAATGGCAGAAGCGCAGAGTCGCTGGCTGGATGCCGAACATTGGCTTAAGACTTGCCGAGACACAACAGAACGGCAACTGGGAACCGAACATCCCGATACCGCAAAAAGCCTCAACAATTTGGCGCTATTGTACAAGTCAACGGGAAAGTACGCCGAAGCCGAACCCCTCTACCAGCGAGCCTTGGGGATATACGAACGGCAACTGGGAGCGGAACATCCCTACACCGCCACCAATATCGAGAATTTGGCAGGATTGTACGATTCAATGGGAAGATACGCTGAAGCCGAACCTATGCTTCAGCGAGCCTTGGGGATAAAAGAACGGCAACTGGGATTAGAACATCCCGATACCGCCTCCAGCCTCAACAGCTTGGCGGGATTGTACAAGTCAACGGGAAGATACGGAGAAGCCGAACCTCTGCTTCAGCGAGCCTTGGGGATAAGAGAACGGCAACTGGGAGCCGAACATCCCTCCACCGCCCTCAGCCTCAACAACTTGGCAGAATTGTACCGAGCAACGGGAAGATACGGAGAAGCCGAACCTCTTCTTCAGCGCGCCTTGGGGATAAGAGAACGGCAACTGGGAGCCGAACATCTCGACACTGCCTCCAGTTTTAACAATTTGGCAGCATTGTACTCTTCAACCGGAAAGTACGCCGAAGCCGAACCCCTCTACCAGCGCGCCCTGGGGATACATGAACGGCAACTGGGAGCCGAACATCCCTCCACAGCCTCCAGCCTCAACAATTTGGCGTTATTGTACCAAGCAACGGGAAGATACGCTGAAGCCGAACCTCTGCTTCAGCACGCCTTGGGGATAAGAGAACGGCGACTGGGAGCGGAACATCCCGCTACCGCCGCCAGTCTCGACAGCTTGGCGGCATTGTACGGTTCAACGGGAAGATACGGAGAGGCAGAACCTCTGCTTCAGCGCGCCCTGGGGATAAAAGAACGGCAACTGGGATTAGAACATCCCGATACCGCCTCCAGCCTCAACAGCTTGGCGGGATTGTACAAGTCAACGGGAAGATACGGAGAAGCCGAACCTCTGCTTCAGCGAGCCTTGGGGATAAGAGAACGGCAACTGGGAGCGGAACATCCCTACACCGCCTCCAGCCTCAACAGCTTGGCAGAATTGTACTCCTCAACGGGAAAGTACGCCGAAGCCGAACCCCTCTACCTGCGAGCCTTGGGGATAAGAGAACGGCAACTGGGAGCGGAACATCCCTCCACCGCCTCCAGCCTCAACAATTTGGCGTTATTGTACGAGTCAACGGGAAGATACGCTGAAGCCGAACCCCTCTACCTGCGCGCCTTGGGGATAAGTGAACGGCAACTGGGAGCGGAACATCCCTCCACCGCCTCCAGCCTCAACAATTTGGCGCAATTGTATCGAGCAGCGGGAAGGTACGCAGAAGCCGAACCCCTCTACCTGCGAATGCTGAAGATTTTCACACACTGCCTGCCCGAAAACCACCCCTATATTAAGACTGCTTGGAGAAACTTCATTTACTTCATCCGGCAGGCGGTGCAGCAGGGCAGGGCGGGGGAGTTGTCGGCGCATCCCGTCACTCAAGCGATTTTGCAGCAAGTACAATCTTAATCGTAAGTAAGAGGGTTTAAGAAAGAACCAGTACAATAAGAGTAAAAAACGAGTGTCCCTAAATGATTCCAGGGTTTGAGTGGAATGAGGAGAAAGCACGAACGAATTTAAAAAAGCACGGTGTTTCTTTTACGGAAGCAGCAACGGTCTTTGACGATCCCTACTCGTTGATAATGGACGATCCAAAACATTCCTTTGGGGAAGCTCGTTTTATTATTTTAGGCTACTCCGCTGTCAATCGATTATTGCTAGTCGTCCATTGCGATCGCGGTGCAACCATTCTGATCGTCAGTGCTAGAGGCGCTACCCCATTTGAAAGGCGATATTATGAACGAGGATTCTAACTTAATTTCTAACTCCAACCTCTCTGAGGAAGAGATGCTAGATGAATACGATTTCAGTCAAGCCGTTCGCAGAAACTCCCGTCAAAGTCTGGAGGGAAGAACAATCCGCATCGAAACCGAAAACGGCGATCGCTTCGTTCAAATCCGAACGATAGAAACCATTGCACGGGTTA
Organism: Oscillatoria sp. FACHB-1406; assembly: GCF_014698145.1. Classification (NCBI taxonomy): domain Bacteria; kingdom Bacillati; phylum Cyanobacteriota; class Cyanophyceae; order Oscillatoriales; family Oscillatoriaceae; genus Oscillatoria; species Oscillatoria sp. FACHB-1406. The sequence goes on from NZ_JACJSM010000007.1 coordinate 247,531, forward strand.
ATGATGACGGTCGAGTTACCCTCCAGCTTTCACCCGAAATCGCGCCGGGAGAATATCAAATTACCCTCTTGATTCAAGAGCAGGCGGTGGATATATAATTAGAGTAGATGAACTTTAAAGATTATGTCATCTCTCGAACAACTAACGCGATCTCCTTTGTCTCGGCTCGGTATTCTAAAGGTTCAACTTATCGAACAGTTAGTAGTCAAATCCCGATGACCAAAGATGAAGTTTTCAAAAAAGTTGCAGAAATCAGTGCTAATACCAGATTGATGGGTCGCTGCATAGAATGAAAAATAGGGTGTGGAGCGCGAAGCGTAACGCACCGTTATCCTGAGAATTTAGCGTTAGGAGAGTTTATTCTAGGCAACGCATATTTTTTCACGTGATATTTTATTTATGTCTAATTTTTATAGACTTATTGATAAGATTCATCAAAAACCCGGACTGTATATCGGAGCGCCTTCTTTAAGCAGCTTGTATATGTTTCTCTGCGGATATTCTTTCTGCCGACAGGAGCAAGGAATTGCGATGAGCGCCGAAGAGAAAGAGTTTGAGAAATTCCAAAATTGGATTCAGCAGCGTTTTAAAATTAGTGCTTCTGTGTCATGGGCTAAGATTATTCTGCTCTATTCAACGGACGAGCGTTCTGGCTTTGAAATGTTTTTTAAATTATGGTCTGAGTTTAGAGGAGAGCAGCAAAAGGAAATTTTCGATCGAGCAGAAAATGACGCTCAAAATCGAATCGATCCGCCATCCAAGCATCATCGACAGGAAATCGATTGCATTATTACTGCCCATCAATCTGATGTTGGCTGAAGTTCATTTAAAATCGATTGTTTTTAACTTCGAGGAGCGGCAGAATTTTATGCCAATCTGCGACGAGAAGGAACGCCAAATTTAAAACTCCCACCAATGCTAAAAACTATTGGAGTTTCTATTGCAATGAATAAGAGGGCATAGCAGTGCTCATTGGTGTCAACTTAAGCGGTTGACCCCCAGATAGCCTCTGAAAAGGTAATGTGCTGTCGATGTCGTTTTCTTTGGGCTTTCACCAGACTCAAAACTTGATGATGCTGCAATAAAAACGTCACGACATTGACATTTTCCCCTCGTGACACAGCACGGGAAAAATGGTACAAGCCTCGGAAGACCATCTCAACCGAAATTCTTTCTTTCGGTTGAGATAATTCCTTCGCTACTTCTCCGCACAAATCGTTGAGCACTGTGTAGAATATCCAAGTTGTATAAACTTGAATCTCCACTCCATTTTTGCCCCCAACCCATAAATACGCTAGCCCGAGTAAACGCTTCGTTAACAGAAAAGCTTCTTCAATTCGCCAGCGACGGCGATATAATTCACACACCTGTTGGGCTGATAATTGAGTGGGGTCAAGCACGTTAGTTAGGTAGTAATACCAAGTTTTTCCCCATAAAACTGAAACCAAGCGAACTTCGTAATGGCAAGGGTTGGAGCGATATACACCCATCTTGATAATTTCATCTTTGTAGTGACTTCCTTGCGATAAACATCGCCGTGTTTGGTAGGCAGTTTTTGAGCGTAGGCGGGTCACGAAGTATTTCTGGCGCTCGCTAAACTTATCAAACCACGCAAAGTTGAAAAATCCTAAGTCGAAGATGAGTAAACCTCCTACCGGCAGCTTTTCTAAGAGTTTCTCCATCCAGCTTTGGTCGCTGGCTCGACTCTGCTGTGTATATTCCACTGCTACCGGATGATGCTCAAAGGCTTCGACTACCATCATCATCTTTCCCCCTAACATTTCTGAGTCCTGGCTTTCGGCTTTGAGTTTTTTTCGCAATACTTCGAGTGTGGAGCCATCGGCTATCCACCAAGCTGTAAATTTGTCGTAGCTGGACTGCCAATGGGCTGGCAGTAGAGGCCGATGACTCGAACTCAATTTTTGGGCGATCGCTTCAGCAAAGATTTGATGGAATAATTGCGGAGGTA